>NZ_JANMZH010000770.1:0-25189 GCF_031383065.1 Microcoleus sp. OTE_8_concoct_300
CCCAGTATAAAACGCCGTAACGGGAATCTTTCTGTAGTAGGAACTATGGATGACAGTACCGTGAAGGAAATTTTGCATACCCTTCATCGGGCTGCAAGAAGCCCACATCATACTGTACTCAGTTGATGTGGGAGATGTCACGTACAAGTCGCGATCGAAATTAAGGACACGCCACAGGGACTTATTTGACTTTCAAGCAGTGTGTGAAGGGATTCACTCTAATTTACCGTCTCGTGTATTGTGTGATGTTTACAAACTGTCTACAAATTTGTAGGCACAAAGCCACAGCGTGATGTTTACAAATTTGTAGATAGCGAGTTCGCAGAATATTGTCGGAGGGCAGCGACGGACAAAAGCTAGAGTCACGTCATCTGCATAGTGCGAGTGAAGCAAAAGTTTGTCACTACCGGGACGCTAGGTGAAAGTCGATCGCCCGTGATAAACTTACTGCCTGTGTGGGCTGCAACTAGAATATTCCTCGCAGGCTTTAAATTAAGCTCAGTAGTAGTAGAGTAACAAGCGACCTTGAACACCTTGCAAGATGGGTTATATCTCATATGTTGCACCATTGTCAATTAACCTTTTATGAACAGGCAAGATGCCTGTTCCACAAGAAAATTTATCTTTTGTGGAACAGGCATCTTGCCTGTTGCTGACAATGGTGCAAGATATCAGTTATATCGTAGAATTATCCTAGAAATTGTAGGTAGAATGGCTAGAACGGTTGGAGTTGCGCGAAATACTCTATCCTTTTGCGGTTAACTCCTAAATCTGACTCTCCCAGACGGGAAGCAGATCGCACATGGATGACTTTTGCTCCATCATCTACCAAAAATTCAACATCATCAACAAACCCCATCAAAGCACTGGTGAACTCCGCATAGAGGTAATTATCAGTTGCCGTGATAATCTTAGTTTTTCCCAAAGACTCGATCGCCCCTTTGAGCTTTGCCATCGCTTCACTCTGGGACGAAGTGTATGCCAAAGGCTCTATTTTGTGTTCCGCATCTTGACTGAAGCTGCTGACGCAGTTGGGGGAACTCGGGCACGCTGCGAGTTTTCCTGACACAATGCCGATATTGGCAGGTCTTTTTCCAGCAAACATTGTTTTTTCTCCGGGTATTGCGATAAAAATCGCGATCGACAGTACCGCTACGGCTAGCAATGACATTAAAATAACTAGGACTCTTTTCAATGCTGTCGGCGATTTTGTTTCAACTGTTTGCAAAGGATTAGCCCTCCTGAAAGTACAAATTACATCTAATTTTAATATTAATTGAAATTGACCCCTAAAACTCAAAAAGATTTACTTTGTTCTTCAATCAACCAGTAAGTCAGCATATTTCCTTTACCTTTAATCGGGATCTGACCCCGTTCTTCAAAAACAAACTGCTCTTTCAAACGCTCGTAAGTCGCTACCGTCACTTGAATTTTACCAGGCAATCCGTTCGACTCCATCCGCGAAGCAACATTAACAGTATCCCCCCACAAATCATAGCTAAATTTGCTAATCCCAATAATTCCCGCCACCACCGAACCGCTGTGAAACCCGATCCGCAATTGAAAATTTTCTCCAATTGTGACATTAAACCTTCTCAAAGCTGCCTGCATATCCAAAGCTAAAAGTGCGATCGCCTCAGAGTGATCCTCCCGAGGCGTTGGCAAACCCCCAACCACCATGTAAGCATCCCCAATAGTCTTAATCTTTTCCAACCCGTGCAACTCAGACAACCTATCAAACTCCGAGAAAATTCCGTTCAAAATTTCTACCAACTGCGTCGGAGTTTTTTGAGCAGAAAACTCTGTAAAACCCACCAAATCAGCAAACAATACGCTCACATCATCAAAATGATCCGCTATCAACTTTTGCTCTTTTTGCAAGCGTTCGGCAATAGGTTTGGGTAAAATATTCAGCAACAATTTCTCTGTTTGCTCTTGCTGCAATTTCAGGGCTGCCTCAGCTTGTTTGCGCTGAATAAGCGAACCGAGCTGCGTCGCAACCGCGCTCACTAATTCCAACAAGCGCGGCTGACATTTCAGAACTTTCTCGCGATAAAAAATCAAAATAGCTAACACATGGTTGTCCGCCAATATTGGCACCCCAAAAGCCGCTTTCAATCCCACAGCCGTCGCAATTTTCGACCGCCAAAAAATTTCTTCCGGTGCAGTAGAAACATCCTCGATCCATTCAGACTGCTGCGACTGCCAAATCCTCCCCGGGAGTCCCACACCGGGAGCAAAAGTTAACTGCCAACTTGTTTGTCGGAATTGGGCAAAACTTAAGTCGCTGACGTACCTGCCTGTAGCGCATCTTAAAACGCCCTCACTGCAAGGAATCCAAGCTTCGCCCAGATTCCATTCAATAGTTTTGCAAATTAAACCTAAAATCAAATCTATAGCAGACTCAAAATCCTCAGATTTGCTAATAGCTTGAGTTGCCTTCAGCAGCAACGTCGTTTCCATTTCAACCTGCCGACGTTCCGCGATTTCCTGGTGCAACAGGACATTTTGATGGGTCAACTTTTGATTTTTTTCTTGCAATTGCATTTGCAATGAACGCACAGTAAGTTGATTGCTCACTCGCGCCAATACTTCTTTCACCTGAAAAGGTTTTGTGATATAATCTGCTCCGCCCACTTCAAAAGCTTTTGCCTTATTTATTCCTTCTTCTAGCGCGCTGAGAAAAATGATCGGAATTTCCCTAAATTGCTGTTGGGATTTCAATTTTTGACAGAGTTCGTAGCCGTCTAGATCCGGCATCATAATATCGAGTAGAATCAAATCGGGTGGGCTAGATTGAATCGCATCTATGGCAGAAAAACCATTAGTAACAGGTCTAACTTTATAGCCGTTTTTTTGCAAAATTCTAATTAACAAACGCAGATTATCTGGCGTATCGTCAACTACTAAAATATCTGCTTGATAGTTTTCAGTTTGTTCCGCATTGATCTGCATTATCTGATTCCTCCGCCTCGGCAATTAAATTGAAAATTTTCTGGTAATCAAAATTATCGAGATGACCCTGGAGGATTGCGGCAAATTCAGGATGAGGATCCCTTATTTCCTCGATTGTCCTGGAAATTAAGTCAAAATCAGCACTGCGGATTACCTGCTTAATGTTGTTTATCCATTCTGCGGGAAGTTTGGGCAAATAAGCAAGCACAGCATTAGAGGGGGAAGCAGATAGATTATTTCGATCGCCTGTGGAGATAAACTCCGTTGAGTTAGAGTAGACATACTTCACCCCCAAATGTTTGCTGAGGGTATCAAATATATCTGTTTTACGGAAAGGTTTGCTAATAAAATCGTCGCAGCCCACCAATAAAGCAAACGATCGCCTTCCTTCAATTGTACTAGCTGTCAAAGCAATAATCTTTGGAATCGGGGATTCGGGAGCGGAAATATTCATCTCCCCGTTTTCTTGCTGCTCTTGCTCTCTCTGCTGTATACTCGCCTTAATTTGTTTAGTAGCTTCGTAGCCGTCCATCACTGGCATTCGCACATCCATCAAAATTAAGTGTGGGTGCCAATTTTCCCAGATTTCTATTGCTTCGCGACCGTTGGTGGCTTCTTGGAGCGCGAAACCCAAGGGAGAAAGCATTTTGACTAAAAGTTGGCGGTTGTCTTCGCGATCGTCTACAATTAAAATCCGGTAGCACGGTTGATTTGGTTCCAACCCAGTAACTTCGCGGTTAATTTGCTCTGTGGGAATATCAGCAGCATAAACCGCACCGACTGGAATTTCAAATTTAAAAGTAGTGCCGACTTCCAGTTGACTTTCTACGACGATTTCTCCTCCCATCAGGCGGACAAATTGACTGCTTATATTCAATCCTAAACCCGTGCCTTTCTGATTTTTTTGACCGGAAGCTGTTTGCACAAATGCCTTAAAAATATTTCCCAATTCTTCCGGAGCCATGCCAACTCCTGTATCTTCTATTTCAAACTGAAGCCAAAAACCCGGAACTGTTAAATCCTCAGGCTCTTCCATCAATTTAACCATTGCAAAATCACTGCTATTTAGGGCAAAATCCCGAATACTTGTTGTGGTATCAAAGCAAGCTGTTGGACGCTCCAATAAATCACAAAATCTCGAATTTTCTATTTTTCTAACTCTTAAGATTATCTCGCCTGTTTGCGTAAATTTAATCGCATTGCTGAGAAGATTAATCAGCACTTGCCGCAGTTTAACATCATCGGTACGCACGTACTGAGGAACGCCATCCTCCCGCTGAAAAAGCAACTGCAATTCTTGACTTAGTGCCCGCAGTTGAAACATATCTTGCAAATCGTCAAGCAAGCGGTAGAGGTCGAAGTTTTTCGGGTCGATCGTCATCCGCCCCGCTTCGATTTTTGACAAGTCTAAGACTTCATTGATCAAGGAGAGCAAGTGTTCGCCACTACGGCGAATAATTCTCATATTTTCTTGATTTTCGACAGTAAGATTCGGGCTGGGTTCCATGATTTGCGCAAACCCGAGTATGGAATTGAGAGGGGTGCGCAACTCGTGGCTCATATTGGCAAGAAACGTGCTTTTAGCTTTGTTTGCTGCTTCCGCAGCTTGTTTTGCTTGTTGCAGTTGTTCTGTGCGTTCGTCAATTTGGGCTTCTAAGGTGCGCTGGTAATCTGCTAGTATTTTTTCGGCTTGTTTGCGATCGCTAATATCTTGAAAAGCTGCGATCGCATAAGCAATATTTCCGTTAGCGTCAAAAATCGGCGTGGTATTAATCTCGATCGCAATTACTTTTCCATCTTGACGGATTTCTACATCGTCAACCTTGACAAATTCTCCTTTCAGTGCCCGCAAAATTGGCAGATTATCCGGCGGGTAAAGCTCATCAGTATTGGCAACATAAAGTTGATAAGTTGCAGCTAATTGTTCCGCAGTGCTTTCCGAGATAGTGTCTGCACCCAGCAATTCCCCCGCTGTCTGGTTGAAATAGGCGATCGAGCCGTCCGGATTATAAACAGATACCCCCACTGGCAAAGCTTCTAAAAATTGACTCAGGCGGCTTTCACTCGCAGACAGCGCCTCATTTGCTAGCTTTAACTCTTCGTTGACTGCTTGTCGCTTCAGGATTTCATCTGTTAACTTCTGGTCTTGCAAGTAACTGTGAATTGCTTCTACTACCGTTAATTTTAAGTCTTCATTTTGCCAAGGTTTAGGGATATAACGGTACAATTTAGCATACTTGATAGCATTGCTCAGGGCTTCCAAATCTGCTTGCCCCGTCAGCATAATAGTCAGCGTATCCGGCGAGCGTTCGTGAATTCGTCTGAGCAGTTCGTCCCCTTTAATATCCGGCATGATATAATCAGAAAGCACCAAAGCAATCTCGTATTCATCGGCCTGCAAATCGGCCAGCAACTCTAAAGCATCAGCCCCGCCTTCCGCCGTTTCAATAATACACCGATCGCCGATCGCCTTTTTCAGTTCAATTTTTAAACTGTTCAAAACGTCAGGTTCATCATCAATACAAACAATCACAGGTTTTTTCATAACTTAGCCAGCCCAGATTTTATAGTCTCTATTAACTCTTTGCTCTTCCACGGTTTGTACAAACAACAGTATAAATCTGCTTCTTGTACTGCCCGCTGAAGTGCCGCTGCATCCGCTTGCCCCGTCAACATCACCTTAATAATTTTAGGATATTTTTGGTGAACTTTAATTAAAAGTTCGTCACCTTTAATTCCCGGCATCAGCCAATCAGAAATAACCACAATCACCTGAACTTCTTCTTGAAAATCCTTAAGTAAATCTAAAGCTTCATCACCACTTTCAGCTAATTCATAAAAGTAATCATTTTTAAATTCATTCTTTAGCTGCATCTTGAGAGTCTTTAATATATCTGGTTCATCGTCAACGCAAAGAATTACAGGCTTATTCATCTTTTCCTCTCTGCTTTAATTTTAGTGGGTTTACCAACTTCACTTGCTTCTACCTTATTGATTTCGGGCGAAGATGCAGAATATCTGTCCCCTATTTTATTTTAATAGAACTTCCGAACAGAAACCCGGTTTCTCGTAATGAATCTTGTATTTGCCAGCGAGAAAGCCACGAGTGTCACGGGAAATCAGCCTCCTGGAGGTAAGTTTTGTTTAATAGATTGGCAGCGAGACTGTAAAAGTTGTCTGCCCCGGTATAGACTCTACAGCAATTGTGCCTTCGTGTTTTTCAACAATTTTTCTCACAATATCCAATCCCAAACCGCTACCTTCGCCCGCAGATTTAGTCGTAAAAAATGGTTGGAAAATTTTGGGAATAACTTCTGGAGGAATGCCTTTGCCGTTATCAGTAAATTTGAGGAAAATATTTGCCTCTTGCTGGTGAGTTTCAATCGTCAAAATACCTTTATAATCCATTGCTTGTAGGGCATTGTGAACGAGATTCGTCCAAACTTGATTTAAGTCATCTGGATAGCACATAATTTTGGGTAAATCTCCATAATTTTTAACTACTTCTATACCGTGTTTCAGTTGATTTTGATAAAGTGTTAACACCGTTTCAATGCCGTCGTGCAAGTTCGCCTGGACCTTTTCTTGTTTGCTATCGAAATGAGCGTAGGTTTTCAAGGCAAATACTACTTTACCCGACTTCGCTGTCGCTCTTTGGATCAGGCTAATACTTTTTTTAAAGCTCGCAAACTGGTAAGCAGTATTTAAAACTACTTCCCAATCCGGCAATTTAAAAAGTGGCAACAAGTGTTCTAGGTTTTCGTAGATTTCCATGTCAACTAAAGTATCGGCAATTTCCTCGGGATTTTCAACAGATTCTGCCATCAAATCCACCGTCAACTTCTGCTTAAATTTCCGCTTCTCTCTGCTGGTAAATGAAGTTTCTTGATGAGTAGCTCTGTAGAGTAAAGTTAAAAAACAAGCTTGGCTTTCTTCAGAAAGTTCTTGAAAAAATTGAGGCATTTTTTCTAAAAAATCTTCCCAAAAATTAGCTATATTATTAATAGACGAACCTATAATTCCCAGGGGGGTATTGATTTCGTGGGCAATGCCGGCAATCAGTTGTCCCAGGGCTGCCATTTTTTCCGATTGAATCAAATGCTCTTGGGTGGCTTGCAGTTGGTGGATCGCAGTTGCTAAATCTTGATTTTTTTCTTGCAAAGTTTGTTGCAGCGAACAAATTTTTAAATGAGTTTCTATCCGGGCTAAAACTTCTTCAACCTGAAACGGTTTGGTAATAAAGTCCACTCCCCCAACTGCAAAAGCTTTAACTTTATCCGTCACGTCGTTAATCGCACTGATGAAAATCACCGGAACGTCTTTTGTTACTTCACAATCTTTGAGCCGCTGACAAACTTCATAGCCGTCCATCTCCGGCATCATAATATCCAGCAGCACTATATCCGGGGGCATTTTTTGAGCGGCAGACAGTGCTAGCTTGCCGTTGGGAACCGGGCGAACTAGATAGCCTTTTTCGCTCAAAATTCCTGCCAGCAGCCGCAGGTTTTCGGGCGTGTCGTCTACTACTAAAATATTAGCTCGATTGGTTTTAGGTAAAGTTGAAGTCATCGGGTATTTACTGGTTCTCGCTGATCTTGATTATGTCCAAAATTTTGTCATATTCAAAATTATTAATGCAATCTTGAAGCCGACCCGCAAGAGAGGAATTGACAGTGCACAATTGTGCGATCGAACTGGCGATCGCCTCCATGTCCACACTCAAAATATTTTGCTTGAATTGGCCTCTCCAGTCTGGAGAAAGAGAGGCGAGATCCTCCGGTGTCAGCACCTCCTGACTTGACTCCCCTACACCTGCCACACTGACTGCTGTTGGATCTTCATAAATATAGCGTACTCCTAAATGTTTTCCCATTGCCACGAAGATATCCTCCTCTCGGAACGGTTTCCGCATAAAATCATCGCAACCCGCCGAAAGAATCACCGCCCGTTCTTCCTCCAAAACACTAGCAGTCAGGGCCACAATCGCCGTTGCTTGCCCGCCAGTTGTAGTTTTAATCTGTTTCGTTGCCTCGTAGCCGTCCATCACGGGCATTCTCATGTCCATCCAAATCAGATGCGGTTCCCACTCCATAAAAATATCCACCGCTTCTTTACCGTTATTAGCTTCTCTCAACTCAAATCCGAGCGGACTGAGAAGTTTTACCAACAGTTGGCGGTTCAAAGGTTTGTCGTCCACAATTAGCAAGCGATAACTCGGCTGATTCGGCTCGAGGGCAACCACTCGACGTTGAGTTTTTTTGCTTTCAATATCACCAGCTTCAACCAGATGAACTTGGATGTCAAACTGAAATAGTGCACCTTTTCCGATCTCGCTGCTAACAGTAATTTCACCTCCCATTAATTGCACGAACTGGCGGCTAATCGCTAAACCTAAACCCGTTCCTTCCTGAGAATCTTTACCTGTTTTTGTCTGCACGAATGCTTCAAACAACTGATGGATTTCCTCCGCAGCAATGCCTGCACCAGTATCTTGAACTTCAAAATGCAGCCAGTAGCGGCCGGGCAATTGGTCAGCGCTATTTCTGTGTACATTCTGCCTTCCTCCTTTGACTTGCACCGACACTCCCCCTTCAGAAGTAAATTTAATTGCATTGTTGAGCAAATTAATTAAGACTTGCCGCAATTTCACTTCATCAGTACAAATGTAATGGGGTACTTCCGCGTCCCGATCGAAGATTAATTGCAAGCCTTTTTGCTCAGCTTTGAGAGCAAACATATCTTCTAAATCGTCGAGCATCTGGTACAAATCAAAGCGTTTTTCATAGATGGTAGTGCGTCCGGCTTCGATTTTGGCTAAGTCTAAAACTTGGTTGATTAAAGCCAGCAAATGTTCGCCGCTGCGCAGGATAATTGCGACATCTTCTTGATTTTCAGGAGACAGAGTTTGACTGCGCAGCATGACTTGAGCAAAGCCGATGACCGCGTTCAGGGGCGATCGCAATTCGTGGCTCATATTGGCGAGAAAGGCACTCTTAGCTTTGTTTGCTGCTTCGGCCGCTTCTTTCGCCTGCTGCAGCTTCATTTCCGCTTGTTTGTTATCAGTAATGTCTTTAATAAAACCTTCGTAGTAAAGTAGATTTCCTGCTTCATCGCAGACAGCGCGACAAGTTTCGGAAATCCAGATTATGCTGCCATCTTTGCGGTAAACTTCGGATTCAAAGTTTGATAGTATCCCGTACTCGTTTATCAGTGCTGTAAATTCGTCGTGGCGGTTGGGTTTCACGTAAAGCTGGTTCTTGAAATTTGGCTGTGCTGCTATTAATTCTGCGGGCGATTCGTAACCGTATAGCTGAGCTAAAGCGGGGTTAGCGCTGATGTATTTCCCGTCACCAGCAGTTTGAAAAATTCCATTCAAAGCATTTTCATAAATGTTGCGGTACTTTTCTTCTGCTTCCCGGAGGGCGGTTTCTGCTTTTTGGCGATCGGTAATATCGCTAGAAATCGACAAAAAACAAGCTTCTCCATCAATATCGATGGTTTCTATAGACAGCAGTGCCGTTCTTTCTGTACCATTTTTATTGCGAAACCTGAGATCGTAATTGTGAATTGCCGTCTTGTTTTTTAACATTTGAATCATGCGGTCACGCTCTCCCAAACTAGCCCAAAAATTGAGCTGCACCGCTGTTTTACCGATAATTTCTTCCTGACTGTAGCCCATCATCCGGCAAAAACTATCATTAACTTCTAGGTGACAGCCGTCACTGATTCTCGTAATCGTAATCGCATTCGGACTCGAACGAAAAGCTTTAGAAAACTTTTCATTTGCCTTAGCAAGCTCTGCGGTGCGTTCGGCAACTTGCACTGCTAAATTTTGGTTGTATTCCCTTAATACTTTCTCCGCTAGTTTGCGTTCCGTAATATCTTGAAAAACGCACATTCCGTAGATAATATTTCCTTGGGCGTCGTAAATAGGAGTTCCCGAAATTTGCATGGGAATAGTTTGGTCAGCCGAGGAAATTTCAATGTCATCAACAGTTACACTTTTGCCCTGCAAAGCATTTAACATTGGGTCGCGTTCCGCCGGATAAATTTCCTGAGTTCCCGCTAAATAAGCTCCGTAGGATTGGCGCAAATTTTCCGCATCGGCTGCGACAAGTCCTTGACCTAAAAGCTGCTTTCCTATAGGATTAATGTAGTGAGGTTGACCGTTTGGCTCTGCAATAAAAATGCCGAGCGGTACTGCATCGAGAAATTGTTTTACTCGGCTTTCGTTTTCCGATAGGGAAGTAAAAGATTGCTGCAATTGCTCTGCCATGCTGTTAAAAGAAGCGGCAAGTTCTCCGAGTTCATCTTCGCGATTCAGAGTGAGCTTTGTATCCCATTCATTCCGCGCCAAAGCTTTCGCCGCCGCATTCAATTTGAAAATCGGTCGCACCACCCATTTAGCAGTAAGAATACCCAGAATAGTCGCCCCGATCAAAGCTGCAACCGACAACAAAAAAGTCGTGCGCGTGTTGACGTTAATTTGCTCCATAAAGTCGGACTCTGGTACAACTACTACAATCAGCCAATCCAACCCTCTATCGTCTTTAAAAGGAGCTACCTGAATAAAATTTCGCTTGCCATCAATATCAAAAGTAAGCTGTTGAGAATTATTGATTTTAGCTAAGCTGTCGTAGGATTTCTCTAAATGCTGTGCGGTTTGGCGAATTACCGGATTTTCGCTTTCTGAAGCTTTGATGCGTCTTGTTTCTTGACCTTCCACCACGAATTCTTGAGTCGCCGTTGAAGTGGAAATTAACATCCCCGATCGCTCCATCACAAAAGTTTGCCCCGACTTGCCAATTTTGAGGCTGACGAGAAATTCTTTGATTCGGGAAAACAGCACATCGCTACCAGCTACTCCTAACAGCTTGCCAGCGTCATCGTAGATAGGCATAGCAGCAGTAATTGCCAGTTCCCTCGTCAAAAAATCTGTATAGATTGGAGTCCAAATTGGTTTTTTGGCGGCAGCGGCAGCTATGTACCAAGGGCGAATTCGCGGGTTGTAAATAGTGGACGAAATTTGCACTAATTGAAGGCGGTTTCCCTGAGGATCAGCAGTATATCGAGCTAACTTATTGCCAGTTGAGCTGTCAGCAGCAGATATCAAAATCCGATCTTTAGTGCGGATTGCTCCCGAGTGGTCTCCATTTTCTGTGGCTGTGTAAATGATGCTTATCGCATCAAAATATTGAATTTGTTCAAGGAAATTACGTTCTAGTTTTTGCTTGTCTTCTAGGTTCAACTGTCCCAATTTTATGGCTTGAACGTTCAGGTGATTGACTATGTGGGGAATTGACATATAATTTTCAATGCGGTCTTTGATGCGATCGCTAATTTCTCCCCGCAACTGAGCGGCAACATCGTTGACCGCCCGCTGACCGTTTTGGAACGACAGCCAACCTACAACTCCTACGGTGGAGACAATTTGCACTAAAAAAGGAACTACGATCACAGTTTGTAATTGAGCTTTGCCGATGATTTTGGTAGCAAAGCGATAGAGCGGTTTAGAAAACATATTCATCCTATGGCAATTCTCAAGTGAGGTACAGATTGGTAATTGGTAATTGATAATTGGTAATTCGTAATTAGTAATTGATACTTGATAACTTTTGAAAATCCGGGTTTCTTTGTTTGGAGTGCGTGACCTCAGCAACCCGGTTTCTTTCCGGATTTCTCGTTAGTCAACCCGAATTTTTTCGTATAAACTGGCTTTATCGCCGAATTTTATTAGACTTATTGCATGAATTTTTGATTGATAAACAGCAGATGCAACGCAGAGGCATTTCAAGATAGGAGAGCGAATGCCTGCAATTCAAGTCTATTGTGGTTGTGCGCGCGGACATGATAAAGCGCTTACCTGAAAAGTGCTTTATCATGTACACCGCCTACTTATTGCAGGCAATGGAGATTACTTTGAGTACAGGGTTGGGATTGTACCTTACTGACCACTGTACAGGTATGAATTTACATTACTATAGCGTATTTATGCGGAAAGGGAGAGTACGTGAAGCGAAGCTATCCCGTAGGGAATCGCCCTATCCACAGCCACGCCCCCCAAAAACCTGCATTTACCTGCGATTCAACTCCATCCTTTCGCCGTAACGTAACAGCATATCCAAACTCTCCAAACGATTTTGCCAAGTTTGAACTTGATAGCTATTTTCTGCTGAATGCAAGCGCATCGAAGATGGAAATTGAGATTGAAAACTGGTTAACAATCTTTTAGTAGTTGCTAAACTTTCCCGAGAAGGATTGGCAGCCAATTTGCTCAAAGCTTGGGCCAATTCATCCGATCGACTTTGCAAAACTTTCAGTTCAGATTCCGACATCCGCAACTGATTGTTAGCCAACAAAAAACTCCATTCCTGCTTGAGAGCAGTATAGCGCGAAGCTGCCGCTGCAAACGGCTGTCGGTAAGGAATCGGCTGCGCTGCCGAAGTTGAACGTACTGGGGGGCCTTGAGTGCGCTTAAAAAACCCCTGCATCCCGCTGCTGATACTTTCCACCGCAAAAATAGCATAGCCCCCAGTCGGCAAATCGCGCAAAGCTTGAATTTGGTCGATCGCCACAACTTCCGGGAGACTCAACAACTTAACCGACGGAGAAATCAAAGCCGAACCGAGAATTTGTTCCTTTACCAACGGTTCGGTGATGCGCTGAAGTCGGTTCGTATCCAAAGCATAAGTCATCGGCACAATCAAATCTACAATGCCTTGACGAGCCCAAACTTCCCAATTTTGCTGAATTTTGTAAATTCGCTGACTTTCCGGGTGCGGAAACACGGCCACCGACAGGATAGTGCGCGGATAATTCTGGCGCAAAAGCTGAGAAACTTCAGCTACAAAAGTATTAATTTGATTAGTTTTAAACTCTACCCACTGTCGCCACAAACTGCCAGAACTCGGCGAAATATTCACCGGATCTGCACCAGTCAACTGCTTAAATTGCTGCCTCGCAGCCATACCGTAACCGTAAGTAAAACCCGCATTGTCATCTTGAAAAGGATAGCGAATATAGTCTAATTGCACTCCATCAACTTTGTAGTTATTGGCAATTTCGCTGATAATTCGCAGCAAATAATTACGCGCTTCCGGGTTCGCCGGGTCGAGATAAAATTTACCATCGTTGGGATGTTGCGTGCGTCCTTTATTGTCAATATTTGCCCAATCTGGATGAGCGGAAAGCACAGGCCCAGGATAAGAACTAGGCTTGCCAATTAAAGTATTGTGGCGCTTATTTCCTACGGCAAAAGTCCAAATCCAAGCGTGCAGTTCCATCCCTCGCTGATGGGCTAATTTAACCGCAGATTCTAGCGGGTCCCAGCCAACTGTCAGGGGGTTTTGTTGCAGTGCAACTTGACTGGGATAAATTGTATATCCGGCATTCAATGTTTCAAAGAAAACGGTATTGATACCGGCGGCGGCGAGCCGATCGAACACTGCCGCCAAACCTCGTTCCGATCGCGCTGCGACGATCGTACCGCGATCGAGCCAAACCGCGCGAATTTCCGCCCCAACGCGCTGCCCTTCCTGGGGGTAATTTTGCCACAGCAACTGCCGCGCCTGCACCCACTGCTGTCTAGCCTCCGCGTACTTTTGCTCTTGCAGAAGTTGGTCGAAAGTTTGCAAAACCTGCCGCGCAGAGGCGATCGCCCGCGCCGTTGCCCCTTGCATAACAGGCGGGCGGCTGGCTGCCGGGCCGCCGGCACTGTTGCTTGCCGCTACCAGTTGAGGGGGGGTAGCAGCATTGAGATTAACAGGCGTATTAGCTGAATTAGCTGCTGTCAGGGCGCTTTCAAACCTGCCGAGGAGGTTGGTGAGTTCTTGGCGCATCAAGTACGCTTCAATGCTGACGATCGGCTTATTGGAATTTGCCTGCACGTCCAAACCGGGCGGCGCCGACTGATCGGAAGGGTCTGTAAAAGTTGCAGGTACTGGATCGGGAAGCGAGCCAGAGGGAGAAAGTCGGCTCAGCGGGTTACTACGCGGCGAATTAGGGCTGTTTCTAGTGACTCGCGAGGGGGGAGTTGGTAGTGGGGTGGCGGCAGCGGTGGGCGGCGCTCCGGGCTGTGGAGCGATTGTGCCTCCCCAGCGGGCGATCGAGGCTTGCAGCCAAGCCTTATCTACATTTTCCGAACCGTCGCTACCCCAGCGCCAGCCGAGATAGGTAGCCCTCTCGGTGGCGATGGCTGCGGAGGAACCGGAACTATCTTTCCAAATAGCAATTGTTTGACTGTTCGCATCAGCCGGAATTAAGACACCGCCTTGGACTGAGCCCTTTTTTTGTTCTGGTGGCATCCAATTGTTAGAAGTAGTGCAAGCAAGATCGCGGCAGCGCGTGCGGGGTTGCGGGGTCGCCGGCTGGGTTAAGGGAAAAGCCCAATAGGCCCCGAGGAGCGATCGCAAAGATTGGCGCACCAAGGCCGGGGAACTGCGGCCGACTGGACCCGAAGCAATCAAGCGGCCGCCCTGTGAGGTCCAAGCTTCTAAAACTTTAATTTGGGCAGGACTCAACGTTTCAATGTTGGGCAAAAACAGCACGTTAACGCCTGCTAAATCCGCCGTACTTTTGATTTGTTCGAGATTGATTGGTGTGTAAGCAATCCCACTTTCCCAGAGGCGCGTGGTAATCTTCACCCAATCGGGAGAATTCTCGGAACTGCGAACGACGCCCAGAACTACTTCTGCGAAACTCGGAGAGGGAAATAGGATGAAGAGATTGAGTAATGTACTCGCTAGAGTTCCAATTAAGACTCTTTGCAAGAAAGTGAAAAAGCGATTTTTTTTTGCCTGGGAGCAGGCATCAGGCCTTTGATAAGTTTTTTTAATCTGTTGCATAAAAATATGAGAATTACCCACCACACCGCTTGAGAAAAATTCAATCACCATTAAGAGCGATCGATCGATTTTAGATTTTAGATTTTAGATTTTAGATTTTGGATTTAAATCTGGGTGTAGTCCTTAGGGCTGTTGACTGTTGACTGTTGACTGTTGACTGTTGACTGTTTGGACATTTGGACATTTGAACTATACCGATGCAACCGTAAACGATTTTAGATTAAAATCTGCGTGCATTTGGGTTGAAAAACCCAAAATACAATTTAGAGGCCGGACAGCTTACAGCCAACGGTCAACAGCCAACAGTTAACTGTCAACACTTTTCTAAGTTGCAGCTTCATTCACCGGAAATCTATCGATTAACTGCATCGCCCGACAAGCATTCCTACGCAAAGAATCCGAAACATGAGGAACATGAGGAATCTGAGACAAGAAATCCAAAGTCCGGCGCAAAATCCGCACCACATCCCCTTCATCCAAACTCGTATGGCTAATCAGTTCCAGCCATTCAACACCCAGAGCCCACTGTTCGACCAAAGTCACTAAATCCCGTTCCAGCCAAATCGGGATTGCAGCTTCATGACGGTACTGAACTTGAAACAATCGGCGACGCAAGCCTTTTTGTAGATTGTCCAAAGGTGCCAAAACTTCCGGCGACAGCGAGTAGTGAGTCCAACTGTCGGGCCTGGAAACTTCTGTAACTAAGGCCGCGCAAGCAGCAGCGAGGTGGTGGGGGTCGAGTTCGTCAAACTCTGCAGACATCAGGGACAAACCCAGCCACAGTTCATTATCGCCGCGAATGGCGGCGCAAGCTTGGCCCAAGATTGTGGGTACCAACCTGTCGGAGGAGTCATCTCGGTTTGCATTTGCCGAAACTACTCTTTCCAAGCAGCCGAAATTCAGCAAGATGTCGATTAAGTTGAGAAATTGCTCCCAGTAGCGAGCTCGCTGCTTTTCTAAATCTTGTTCGCTTTTGCGGATTTCTTTTTTCAATTCTTCCCGGCGGCGCTGGCGTTTGAGCAAAGTACCGGGATTGCCCCATTCTAGAACCGGGTGAATTTCTAGCTTAGCTTCTAGGGCTGCGATTTTCTGCTGTTGCTCGTGAGCCTCTGGGCTCGGTTCCGGTGTCGGCAATTGTGGGATCGATCCAGCAATTGAAGCAGTTTCTTCAGTTCCCAAGCGGCACTGGCCGAGTCTCAGGGGCATTTCCGAGGGGGGGTTCAAGGTATCTGCAACGCTCAAGCGGGGTAATTCGGCGTGCAGGGTAGCTACATCACTAATGGCGACGATATACCAGCGGTTATCTTTGCCCAAGCACACCAAATTTGGAGCTTGGCCGGAACCTGGGGTTTTGGCAACCAATACGGCGGGTACAGGAGTTGTGTGCGATCGTTTGGCTGTCGGAACGTGCTTACCTTTGAGACTCAGAACCGTGCCGAGCACTGCAAAAGCCACAGCTACGGACATTTCCTTAAATCGCGCTTCTTCAGCTTGCTGCAATAAAGTTTTCAGCAAACGTTTCTCTTCTTTGAGTCTTCCCTGCAATTTTTCGTAATGGGCGAGCTCTTTTTCCAGGGTGGAGACATTTCCTCCGGCCGCCAGGGACTCTTCGAGCACCGCCAATTCTGTTTGCAATCGGTCTAATTCTGCTTGCTGCGGCTGCAAGTACAAGGTAGACAGGTATTGACCAAAACTCCGCTCTACCAACTCTTGAGCTTCCTCGAGAGTGTGAGTTTGCAGCAAATTCAGCACCATGCCGTAGCTGGGAGTAAACTGACTGGCGAGGGGGTCGGCTTTGGCTGTTGCCAAATAAGAGGCTTCTTTTGCGCCTTCAAAGCGCGTCTGAACTGCGACTACGTGCCCGAGCTCGTCCATCCCCCGCCGACCCGCCCGACCGGCCATTTGCAGGAATTCTGAAGCGTTTAGCAGTCGGTGTCCCTTGTCGGTGCGCTTGGACAGGGTGGAAATGACTGTGGTGCGGGCGGGCATATTAATCCCGGCTGCTAGGGTTTCGGTGGCAAATACGACTTTAATCAAACCTCTGCCAAAGAGTTCTTCTACTAAACCTTTCCAAGCGGGCAAAATGCCTGCGTGGTGGGCGGCGATGCCTTTTAAAAGTGCTTCTTTTTGACCGAAGCGTTCTGCTTCTGGGTTTCGCTGTAAAAAATCGTCAATGATGCGTTTGAGTTCGGCTGTTTCGGCTTCGTTAACCAGGGAGAAATTGCCGACTTCTGCGACTGCTTGGTCGCACCCGCGACGGCTGAAGATGAAGTAAATTGCTGGTAGCATATCTCGATCGTCCAACCGGGCCAAAACATCGGTCAAACTCGGAGTGGGGATGCTGCCTCTTTCTACTTTTTGCTGCTTCTTTTTGGGGACTAACCGGACATTAACTCTTTTGCCGGTCTCGTCTAGCAGGGGAAATATCCCTTTTTGGTTGGCGAAGTGGAATTGCAGCGGCACTGGCCGAAAGTCTGAGTAGACGAGCTCTGTGGGCCCGTGGACTTTGTTAATCCAGTCTGTGAGTTGCTCGCTATTGGCAACGGTTGCTGAGAGGGCGAGCAGTTGAATTTCGCTCGAACAGTAGATGATGGATTCTTCCCAGACGGTACCACGCTGGCGATCGTTCATGTAGTGACACTCGTCGAGCACCACGGTTTCGACTCCGGTGAGGGAAGTACCGACTTCTCCTATAGGCGTACCGTAGAGCATATTCCGAAATATTTCGGTAGTCATCACCAAAATCGGCGCATCTCGATTGACGGAGATGTCGCCGGTGAGCAAACCTACGTTGTCGTCTCCAAATTGACTGCGGAAGTCGCGCAGCTTTTGGTTAGACAGAGCTTTGAGGGGAGTGGTGTAGAAGACGCGTCGCCCCCTGGACAGTGCTTGATGGATGGCGTATTCCCCGATTAACGTTTTCCCAGAGCCTGTGGGAGCGCACACAACAACGGATTTACCTGCATCAAGGGCGGCGATCGCCTCTCTCTGAAAGTTATCTAGCTCGAAGGGAAATATGGTCTTCAGATCCAGCTCTGGGCGGTTCTGGGCAGTGTCTGGCACAAGGATTATTATAAGGTTTCAGGGTAAGTATGCTTAAATCTTGCTGAAAGCAAGTCAGCAGAGGACTGTATTGATTTTAAACCTTCGTCAGCCGATCGGCACTCGCAGGAAGTAAGGGAGTGGGTGATTCGGACTTTTACGCTTAGTGCCTTAAAAATCTAGTATAGCGATCGAACCAGGTTTGCCGTCTGGACTGCTGTTTTTTTCTTGATCGTGTCCGATCAATTAACCGCACGCACGCGCAGGTTCGTAAGTGCGGACTTCAGTCCGCTCTTAAACGGAGGACTTCACTCCGCACGCACAGGCAGGTTCGTAGTGCGGACTTCAGTCCGCTCTTAAACGAAGGACTTCACTCCCCACAGGATATAACCTGATATTTCTTGACCTACCCTTACCCCATGCGATGGCTAATAAATAAAAATCATACCCAAAATCAGCAACGCCAAACTTTACAAGTCTTGACGCGAGCGAAGAAATGAGATACCCCCCCTCCCAAAACCCACCGCTCCCAAACCACCATATACGCACACACGCACGGCACTGAGGGATTTGTCCCTCTGGTGCTGTCTTGGTGTTGAATTTTAGTTCATCGCGATCCACCCAACGGTTATTCACAAGCCAACCTACGCGATCGCCAAACGCTTCCAATATTTTACGATGGGATTTACTACTGAATCCATCCAGACTTTGATAAATGCGCTTCTGCACCGAAAAGCCGAAATGCCCATTACTGTATTTTACCCAAAGTTGGTCAATGGTACACAAGTCTTCGCAGGGAAAATTATCTATTGATGATTTATCCAGCCATCCGTATTCCTCCCTACCTGCCACCTTCAACATCACTCTCGCCGTTTCCTCATCCGCTTCTTCCCACTTTTCTGCTGCTAATAACTCTCGCAAGTTTCTATAATCCATTCCTACCGCTGAAACCAATTGTACCTCATTAGTGACCTGTTTCGGTATCACTAATTGTACCTCATTAGCAGGCTGTAGATCCAGAAATTTTAGCGGTGGCAGATTAGGGATCACTAAATTAGCAGCCTGTTTAGGCATCACTAAATTAGCCCCTTGTTTCGGTATTAGCAAATCCAACCATTCCTGCACCGACTGCGGGCGATTTTGCGGTTCTAACTCCATCCCCTTAATAATTGCCTGATTCACCTTGTCGCTAATTTTATTATTGTGCTGATTTGGCGGAATTAAAGGCACATTTTGCTTTCTAAATTGCGACGGAAATGGTAACTCACCACTCAACATTACATAAAGCGTCCCCGCCAAAGAATAAACATCAGTATAAGCACCAATTTCCGCTCGTTTTTCCAACAACTCCAGAGGTGCAAAACACTCAGTCCCCGAATTACTATTAGTCCTTAACTTCCCCGGTATTGTCGCCTGTCGCGCCAAACCAAAATCAATCAAAACCGCTGACAAACCCTGCTTTCTGAGCATAATATTTTGCGGTTTAACATCAAGATGAGTAAATCCTTGCTGATGAATAAAACTCAGCGCATTTCCCACTTGTTGAATAATTGGCAAACCCTTCTCTTCCGACAAAATCCCGTTATCTTCCAGATAGTCAGCTAAATCCATCCCGTCGATCAATTCCATCACCATGCACCACAATTCAATATTTCCGGCCATTTCTGGAAATACTTCATAAACTTGAACAACATGAGGATGACTGCACTTTGCTAAACACAAAGCTTCATTGACAAATTTAGTTTGCAATTCCCGAAAATTTGGCTTACCTTGAACGTTAGCATTGAGAGTCTTAATCGCAACTAACTTGCCTTCCTTACGATTTTGAGCGCGGTAGGTGACACCGAATCCCCCGCCGCCGAGGATTTCTTCGATGATATATTTGCCTTGGTGCAGTTGTTGTCCAGGTGCCCAGTGCCGCATATTGCTGTGTGAGGATGTGTAGATGATGGTTTTGATTATAGCTGAAGTGGGTAGATTTTGTGTAGGGGCTGACCTCAGAAACCCGGTTTCTTTGTAGATTTCTCGTTACTCAACACAAAATCTCGTAGAAACCGGGTTTCTCGCCCATTTTGAGTGGTGGAGGACGGGTTTGTTTAGATTCTGGTTAACCGAGATTTTGGGTGGTGGGGGCGGGTTTATTTAGATGCTCGTTAAGCGGCATAAATTAGGGTGAACCCTCCCCTACAATTCAGTCAATTTATGGTTGAATGAAAATACCGATCGCATTATGAACTCTCGCCGCCGTTTTGACCGAAAAACGAGACGCAAGCCCCTGGCTTCAGACAGGGGGAAAAGTCGGCAGCGGTTTCAACCGCCTTGAGTAATTCTTTACATTTCAACACACAATATACAGGTTGGTCAGTATATACTGTAAAGATGAAAGCAAAACTCAAATCCAACAGCAATGTAACGTATTGCTGCAATTACCATATTGTTTGGTGCCCGAAATATCGTAGGTCTGTGTTGATTAATGGTGTAGATATTCGCCTAAAAACGATTCTACAAGAAGTTTGCACCGAATTTAACGCCGAACTATTAGAAATGGAAGTGATGCCAGATCATGTTCACATTTTAGTAGGAGTAGACCCACAGTTCGGAATCGCCAAGTTAATCCGATACTTGAAAGGACGTTCATCTCGACTACTGAGACAAGAATTTCCTTGGCTAAAAAGCAGATTACCAACTCTGTGGACGAATAGTTACTTTGTTGCAACGGTTGGCGGTGCGCCACTATCTGTGGTCAAGCAGTATATCGAGAATCAAAAAAATGTCTAGTTACGGATGTCAGCAAAACTTAATTAATGCTGATTCAAGTCTGAAAGCAATTTTAGAGTTTGTATGTGGCGAATCAAACAAGCTAGCAAATTGTGCCTTGTACTACGGTCGCCAGTTGTATTTTAAAACTGGCAAGATTCCTGGGAAATACAATTTCCATAAAATGTTCAAATCAAACTTGCATTTTAAGGCTCTGTACTCCCATGTCGCGCAACAAACTTTAACCAGTGTCGCTGAATCTTTTAGTTCATACTTTGGATTGCTAAAAGGAGTCAAATCTGGGACTGTCACACAACATCCAAAACTACCAAAATACAGAAAAGATTCTCTGAAGTTGGTGACATTCCCTAAAGCTGATGTCAAACTCAAAAACGGATTACTACGTTTTCCCCTAGGTAGCAAGGTCAAGCTTTGGTTTGGAATCGGAGAATTTTTCTTGCCGATGCCATCAAATTTAGACTACAAGAAACTGGTTGAAATTCGGATTCTTCCCAGAAATCGGTGTTTTTATGCCGAGTTTGTGTATAGAACAGAGGAATTGGTTGGCAATGTTATGATTCCAGGTAGTGTACTGGGATTAGATCATGGGATTAATAACTGGCTAACAGGTGTGTCCAATGTAGGAACTTCTTTCATTATTGATGGACGACACCTAAAATCTTTAAATCAGTGGTACAACAAGCGAATCTCTATTTTGAAAGAGAATCGACCGCAGGGTTTCTGGTCAAATCAATTAGCTAGGATTACCGAGAAAAGGAATCGGCAAGTTAGAGATGCAGTAAACAAGGCAGCGAGAATTGTAATTAATCACTGCCTTAAGAATGGAATAGAAACAGTAGTATTTGGGTGGAATAAAGAGCAAAAGCAAGGCGCAAATATGGGTCAAAAGACTAATCAAAAATTTGTGCAAATTCCTACGGGGAGACTAAAGGAGAGAATACTCCAGTTGTGTCAGCAGTATAAAATTAAGTTCGTAGAAACCGAAGAGGCATACACATCAAAAGCCAGTTTTCTCGACAATGATTCGCTGCCTGCGTTCGGTGAAAAAACTGAAGGGTGGAAAGAATCAGGAAAAAGAATAACTCGCGGGCTGTATCGTTCGGCAAACGGTACAAAAATAAATGCTGATTGCAACGGTGCAGCCAACATTATGAGAAAAGTAGCGGTAAGGTTGGGATTTGATCTCAGCCAAATCAGTAGCGGCGAATTGATAGCGCCTTTGAAAATCCGACTTTGGACTCTTCAAGAATCCCCTCGCATGCACGGCATGGGGAGTATCAAGTGGAAGCTTGGACTTTAGAATTAGGTTCGGGGATGGAAATGAATCCCCAGTCGGTGGCGAATGGCTTGCGGGGCATCAAAAATTACTTAGCAAGTAAGGGTTTATTGAAACTAGATGGATTTCCTCTCGCGGAAACAGCGAATCATCAAGTTATTTTCACCCCCAAGAATTCAGCGATCAAATACTACGCGCCGGCGGGCGGGATGATTCAAAATCGAGTGCAATTGGGGAGTTTTGTCAAAAAGGGCGATCGGCTTTATCAAATTCTCAGCTTTAATAAGAATGGGGAATTTCCCAGTTTAGTTGATGTTTGTGCTGAGTCGGATGTTTTCATTTTTGATGTTTCGACCAATCAGTCAGTAAATCAAGGAGAGTATGTGTTGTCTGTGATGGCAGATTGAGAAGACCAAGAAACCCGGTTTCTTCAAGAAAGCGGGTTTCTGAAAACCTATTGGTAGTCGAAACATAATTTACTATATACTATTGAATAGGGCTTGTTTTAATTCCGCCACACTTTTATAATAAATTTCAGGATTGTCAATTAAAGCGCGATCGATAACTGTGGCTAGCGGTTGAGGAATGGCCGAAGTGCGATCGTCCACAGGAACCCCATCATTTTGTAAAATCGCCAAAAACGGGTTTTGACCCTGCAAATTTCGCGGGGAATATCCCGTTATCATCACATACAAACAAGCCCCTCGATTTGGGATTATAGAAACTTTTACTCCCCCCTTAGCAAGGGGCTAACTCTCTTACTCCCCCCCTTGCTAAGGGGGGGGCTGGGGGGGGTAAAACACCCGATGTTCTCAGCGATTAAATCTCATCTACCTTTCTAACTCTTACTCCCCCCCTTAGCAAGGGCCTACCTCTCTTACTCCCCCCCTTGCTTTGGGGGGGGCTGGGGGGGTAAAACACCCGATCTTCTCAATGATTAAATCTCATCTACCTTTCTAACTCTTACTCCCCCCCTTAGCAAGGGGCTAACTCTCTTACTCCCCCCCTTAGCAAGGGGGGGCTGGGGGGGTAAAACACCCGATGTTCTCAGCGATTAAATCTCATCTACCTTTCTAACTCTTACTCCCCCCCTTAGCAAGGGGCTAACTCTCTTACTGTAGTTTAGACTAACCAAAGATGAGAACGGTGGCAAAAGAAGAACTAGAGCCACCGTTAAGGAGAGAATGAGGGTGAAAAATAAAACCTATCCACTCCTTAAATGAACAGTGAACGATTAAAGGACTTTCGTCAAGCAGCATACGAATTATTGGTACGAGCCAAGGATGCAACATTCGAGCTGATGGATTCAGTGATGACCACAAGGAATGTGTCGTGTTTAGCGGAATTTTCGCTCAATCCATTATTCAATCGTCAATGGCCAAGCGTCTACGAAGCGTTACAAGACTGTAGACCAGACCGGAAAAAACTGATGCTGCTGTATTTCCAGCAATTACAGGAGGAAGCACCCCCAACGGAACACATATTAGTGGCAATCGACCACACTGCATGGGGGAGACCAGATGCCAAAACGTTAAAAGACAGAACTCATGAATATCAGAGGGGCGTAACTGTTGGACAGGGATACAGTACAATTGCCTGGATACCAGAAGCACAAGGAAGTTGGGCATTACCTCTGCTCCATGAAAGAATTAGTAGCGGGTCTTCACCCATACTTCAAGCAGCTTCCCAACTCAAACTTGTCTGTGAACAGAGCGTCAACCCAGTTTTAGCAGTTTTAGATGCTGAATATGGGAATGCTTGTTGGGTGCTGGCGCTAACGCAAGCTTCCGTCCTTGCTGATTGTTTAATGAGAGTCCGAAAAAATGCCTGCTTATGGTCAGCACCACCAGCCTATAGTGGTCGCGGTAGACCACGCAAACACGGGCAAAAAATGAGACTCAACGACCCAAACACCTGGCTTCAAGCGGATACTGCGATTGAAATTGACGAACATCCAGAGTTGGGAAAAGTCCGAGTCAGACAATGGCTGGACTTACATTTTTATCGTGCGGCCCAACAGAAAATCAATTTAATTCTGGTCGAAAGAATGAAGCCCATGTCAAACGGTCAGCCGTTTCCACCCTTATGGTTGGCTTGGGTTGGAGAACGAACTCTACCCAAGCGAAACTATTTGGTTTAAATATTTGCGACGTTTTGGAGTCGATCATTGGTATCGATTTGCGAAGCAACGATTGCATTGGACATTGCCTAACTTGAGAACTCCTGAACAATCTGAGCGTTGGAGTGATTTAATGCCGTTAATGAGTTGGCAACTCTGGCTGGCACAAGATTTAGTGATCGAGAATAGACTCCTGCAGGCAATCTGCTACGATCGATTTAACTCCTGGACGTGTTGCCCAATAAATGTTTTCGGTTTTAGTTGACATTGGTACTCCTACAAAAATCCCTAAACATAGGGGAAAAGCCCCCGGCTGGGAAAAAGGAAAGGTACGTACCAAGGCACCGTGCTATCCCACTGTCAAAAAACGGGTTTCTCGACGCAAAAAATCTTCAAAATTAGCTATTTAATCTTCTCCCTCTTGAGTTTTTGAGTAACAGCTTGCCGGATATTTAAAGGCAGCTACTTTTAGATGCGCTCGTTTTTTAGTCTAAACTCCAGTCTCTTACTCCCCCCCTTAGCAAGGGGGGGCTGGGGGGGGTAAAACACCCGATGTTCTCAACGATTTAATCCCCTCTACAATAACCTCTAAAACCCCATCCAAATTATGATAAACATCATCATTAGTAAACCTCAAAAATTTAATCCTTGCCGACTCAATAAAGGTCTGCCTTTCTGCATCATATTCTACAGCGCCATCCACAAAATGGCTCTCACCATCAACTTCTAGTGCTAACTAGATTTCCGGCGAGTAAAAATCGATCGCAAATGCTGCTACACAATATTGTCTGCGAAAGTTACAATTTTCAAGCTGTCTGTTTCTAAGGTGTTGCCATAGTCGCTTTTCAGCTTCTGTCATTTCTGTGCGAAGCTTCTGCCGCTTGAATTTCTCTGAGCTTTTGTTGTAGAGTTTTGTCATCGTTGTATAGGATTTTTTTGTTGGTTGCTGAGTATTTTAACCCCCCCAGCCCCCCCTTGGTAAGCTAGGCCTTACTCACATCTTTCTTAACAAAGGCGCTCCGGCCCCGGCCGGAGCGACCTCCGGCGATCACTCCGGCCGGAGTAGGATTGACAACCAGGAATCGACTCAATTAATCAGTAAATTATGGCACCAGAGGCGAGTGAGGAACTAGGACGGCAGAATGGGCAGTAGCAGAACTACAATTTGCTTGTCAC
>NZ_JANMZH010000253.1:0-2999 GCF_031383065.1 Microcoleus sp. OTE_8_concoct_300
GCTGGGATGGCGAGGATGAGGCGGTGAAATTCTTTGCCCAATTCGGAGGGGATTAAGGTAAGGAGGTGGGGGAGATGGGGGGCGACTTTCTCTGCGTGCTGCTTAGCGATATTGCCTAAGGCATCTGCCGCCATCCTACGCACAGAATAGTCTGAATCTTCAACGAGTTTAAGTAATCCCGGAATCGCCTTTTCGTCACCGATATTGCCTAAGGCATCTGCCACCATCCTACGCACAGAATAGTCTGAATCTTCAACGAGTTTAAGTAATCCCGGAATCGCCTGAGCATCACCGATTTTGCCTAAGGCATCTGCCGCGCTACTACGTACAGAATAGTCTGAATGTTCAACGAGTTTAAGTAATCCCGGAATCGCCTGAGCATCACCGATTTTGCCTAAGGCATCTGCCGCCATACAACGCACATCAGACTCTGAATGTTCAAGGAGTTTAAGTAATCCCGGAATCGCCTGAGCGTCACCGATTTTGCCTAAGGCATCTGCCGCGCTCCAACGCACAGAAGACTCTGAATCTTCAACGAGTTTAAGTAACTCGGGAATCGCCTTTTCGTCACCGATTTTGCCTAAGGCATCTGCCGCGCTCCTACGCACATCAGAGTTTGAATCTTCAAGGAGTTTAAGGAATCCCGGAATCGCCTGAGCGTCACCGATTTTGCCTAAGGCATCTGCCGCGCTCATACGCACATCAGAGTTTGAATCTTTAAGGAGTCTAAGTAATCCCGGAATCGCCTGAGCGTCACCGATATTGCCTAAGGCATCTGCCGCCATCCTACGCACATCAGACTCTGAATGTTCAACGAGTTTAAGTAATCCCGGAATCGCCTGAGCGTCACCGATATTACCTAAGGCATCTGCCGCGCTCCTACGCACAGAAGAACCTGAATGTTCAACGAGTTTAAGTAATCCCGGAATCGCCTTTTTGTCACCGATTTTGCCTAAGGCATCTGCCGCCATCCAACGCACAGAAGAATCTGAATGTTCAACGAGTTTAAGTAATCCCGGAATCGCCTTTTTGTCACCGATATTGCCTAAGGTATCTACCGCCATCCTACGCACAGAATAGTCTGAATGTTCAACGAGTTTAAGTAATCCCGAAATCGCCTTTTCGTCAGCGATTTTGCCTAAGGCATCTGCCGCGCTCCAACGCACATCAGACTCTGAATCTTCAACGAGTTTAAGTAATCCCGGAATCGCCTGAGCGTCACCGATTTTGCCTAAGGCATCTGCCGCGCTCCAACGCACATAAGAGTCTGAATGTTCAACGAGTTTAAGTAATCCCGGAATCGCCTTTTCGTCACCGATTTTGCCTAAGGCATCTGCCGCCCTCATACGAACATAAGAGTTTGAATCTTCAAGGAGTTTAAGTAATCCCGGAATCGCCTGAGCGTCACCGATATTACCTAAGGCATCTGCCGCGCTCATACGCACATAAGAGTCTGAATCTTCAAGGAGTTTAAGTAATCCCGGAATCGCCTTTTCGTCACCGATTTTGCCTAAGGCATCTGCCGCGCTCATACGCACATAAGAGTCTGAATCTTCAACGAGTTTAAGTAATCCCGGAATCGCCTGAGCGTCACCGATATTGCCTAAGGCATCTGCCGCCATCCTACGCACATCAGAGTCTGAATGTTCAAGGAGTTTAAGTAATCTCGCAATCGCCTCATCCGATCGCACTTCCTCCAAAAGCTCAACCTTCAACCACCCCGGCACATCCAACTCATCCACCAACCCAACCGTGCGCTGCTGAAACACCCGCTGCACCTCCCCCGCCAGCCGCGCCCCCAGCCTCAAATCCACATCCAAGGCCAGCCGCACCACCCGCACCGCCTGCACCTCATCCCGCAACAACGACAGCATGAACGCCAGAGGCTCCGTCCATTTAAAATAATTCAAATAGAAATGCTGCAACCGTTCATCCTCGATCGCATCAATATGCCTTTCAACCAACAGTTTCAGCAACGCCCGCCCCGCATAATACTCCTGAAATAATTGGTGATGAAACTCAATTTCCTCCGGCTTTGCCGCCACCTGCAACAGATGGTGCTCCAGCAAATCCTCTAGCCACTCCTTCGCCTTCGTTGGCGCATCCACCACCCCCCGATCGCGCAACCAGCACTCCAAAATCCCCTCAGCCCGATCGCGATTAATCGCCACCCAACCATCCGTGGGGGGCTGCGAGTCACCCTGCAACATCACAAAAGCCAACTGCTGCAAAACCTCCGACTTGAAGCGCCGAAAATCATCCGAAACCAACGCACCGCGCTTAAACTCCTCATACTGGCGATCGAACTCCTGAAACAACTGGCCCTTACTCTGGGGAATTTTCCCGCTATTTTTAAACACCTTACACATCATTTCCAGTAGTAACGGCGTTTCGGCAATCTCTCGCAGGCGATCGCGCAATTGTCGCAGTAGCAAATCCCCATGTTGCGGCAAATGCTTGTGCACAAACTCCCGCATTTGCGGTTGCGTCAGCGCGCACATCTCCAGCTTGTTCTCAATGCCCAAAGATCCGCCCAGCGCCAAATCCCGCGTCGTGAAAATCATCGGCGTATCGGGATTTTCGTCGTGGAATAGCTGCAAATCCTGCCGCCTTTGTTGCGATGGCATCTCATTCACCCCATCCAGCAACAGCAGCAACCTGCCATCCAGCAGCAAATCATCCACCTCTTCCGGACAAACTCTCAGCTTTGCCTGTCGAAATTCGGCACAGATTGCTTCTAAAATGGAGCGATCGCTCCTCAACTGCACCAACACCGGAATTGGTCGATCGCCCTCATTGAGCGCTTCTGATGCCCATTCCCACCGAAAACGCTGCAAAACCGTCGATTTTCCCGAACCCGGCTTGCCCACTAGCAGCACATTTCCCTGCTGCACGTACTTGCGGAGTCCCGCCAGCACTTCCAGCCGCTCGATTTTCGTTTCTGGTTTATTTTGTGCGGATCGAGGTTGCGATCGATCCTCCGGTGGCTTTTCCACCCG
>NZ_JANMZH010000791.1:0-2909 GCF_031383065.1 Microcoleus sp. OTE_8_concoct_300
TTATATATGAACAGGCAAGATGCCTGTTCCACAACATAATTATATATGAACAGGCAAGATGCCTGTTCCACAACATAATTATATATGAACAGGCAAGATGCCTGTTCCACAACATAATTATATAAGTCATGAGTTATGAAGGAGCTATAACTGCTAAAGCTTGAGGAATCACTCGGAATTTTGCAGGGGTGTAAGTTGTGATTTCACCGTCAGTATTAATCGGACGGCGTTTGCTAGTATTAACCTCAAATTCTTGAGCTTGTAATGTGCGAACGTTAGACCGACTGGTATGATTTCCTTGCTTCATAGCCGGCAGCAAAGCAAGGATTTCCCACCAGTTTTTTGTTTCCAAACTGTACAAATCCAGTCGCCTGTCGTCGATTGTGGCATCCTCGGCAACTGTCATGCCGCCGCCGTAATAGCGGCCGTTGCCAATGGCAATTTGAATAGTTTTAACATTAAAAGATTGGTTGTTTACCTTAATTTGTGCTCGGAACGGTCGCGCTGACAAAATTGTCTGCAAAGCAGTAAAAGCATAAGCTAAAACTCCCCAGCGCTGCTTTACGTCTTTAGTCAGCCGCTGGGTAATTTGCACGCTCAATCCCAAACTCGCCACATTAAAAAAATGCTGGCCGTTCACCCAACCTAAGTCTATTAGCCGAACTTTACCGCTGGCAATTACTTGACAAGCTGCGGATAAAGCTGTAGGAATTTTCAGAGTGCGAGCGAGGTCGTTAGCGGTTCCCATCGGCAAAATACCCAAGGGTAACTTGGTGTCTATCAAACCTTCTATGGCTGCGTTGAGAGTGCCGTCGCCGCCGCCGATTATTACTAATTCGACTTGATTTTGGTAGCGCCGAATTGTTTCGGGAAGTTCGCGGGGGTGGTCGGTAGATTCTATAATTAACTCAAAACCCAGTGCTTCTAATTCTACAGTGGCGTGAGATAATAGCTTTTGCCCTTTTC
This sequence comes from Microcoleus sp. OTE_8_concoct_300, assembly GCF_031383065.1. NCBI lineage: Bacteria > Bacillati > Cyanobacteriota > Cyanophyceae > Oscillatoriales > Microcoleaceae > Microcoleus > Microcoleus sp. OTE_8_concoct_300. The sequence continues at coordinate 967 of NZ_JANMZH010000791.1, forward strand.
GGGAGTGCTGGTTTACTAAAAGTAGAGCTTTCTTCATTTGTTAATTTTTAATTGGGAATATGGAGTATTTTAAATTATAAAAGGTATAGCTTGATGGCTTAACTGTATGCAATTAATGGTTTAGTTTTATTTTACCCGTTATGATGGATTGACAAAAATGTCGGAAAATGGATAATTGTAGCAAAAGATTCCTAAAAAGTACCTCCGGCTCTGGGCTAGCAGCAAACAATCTCGCTTCTCGATCGAAGCAAAACTAAAATTATGTATAATTTTTTAGAACAAGCGCAAGTCGCTGCCGATCGCCAAAACTGGCCCTTGTTAGTCGAATGCTTGCAGCAAGTGACAGCCAAGGGGGGCAAGCCGCAGGAACAATACATTTTAGAGCAAGCTGTCAGTTTAGCAATACAAGCCTTGGAATGGGGTGATTTTCAAGACCGCTGGGAAATTGCTAAAGTATTGCCCAATCTGGGAAATGGCGCGATCGCACCTTTAATTTCGATTCTGGAAGATGAAGACGCAGACACGGAGCAGCGGTGGTTCGCCGCCCGCATCCTCGGAAAGTTCGATCGCCCGGAAGTGATTCAAGCTTTAGTAGAATTGGTCAAAAATTCCGACGAAGAATTGAGCCAAATCGCCGCCGAAACCCTAGGGAATTTCGGCCCTCGGGCCATCGAATCCCTCGCAACTCTCCTACTCCAAGAAGACTCGCGACAGTTTGCAACAGCAGCACTTGCCCAAATTCGGCGCAGCGAAACCATCGCACCGCTGTTGAGCGTAGCCGGAGACTCTCAAGTTGCGGTGCGGGCGCACGCAATCGAGGCCCTGAGCAGCTTTCACGACTCCCGCATCCCGCCGGTACTGGTAGCAGCACTCAAAGATCCGGCGACAGCAGTCAGAAAAGAAGCCGTGCGAGCTCTCGGGGTGCGCGCCTATTTAGACACAGAATTAGATTTAGTTAACTTGCTCAAACCTTTGCTTTCGGACATCCGATTAGAAGTTTGCAAGCTGGCGGCGATCGCGATCGGGCGAGTGAAAACCGATGCTGCAGCGGCTGCTTTATTTGAATTGCTGCGATCGCCCATAACTCCGGTTGAATTGCAAATCGAAACTGTCCGCGCCCTAAGCTGGAGCGAAACCGCAGCCGCTTTAGAATATTTGCAGCAAACCTTACTCGCAGAATTTCCTAACACAAACTATCCTGTTTGTCAAGAGATTGTCACTGTTTTAGGGCGAGTAGAAAAGCCGGAATTAAAAGCCAAAGCTGCTGAAATTATGCTCGATTTGCTCGCAAGCAATCATCCCGCCGTGCAGTCTGTGGAAATCAAACAATCTTTAGCTTTAGGGTTAGGGCAATTAGGGGATATGAGAGCGCTAGATGTCCTGATTCAAATGTTAGCAGACGCCGACACAAGCGTCAGGCTGCACTGCATGGCAGCGCTCAAACAGCTAGGTGCTGCCGAGGGGAGGCGGCAATTAGAAAGTTTAGTTAAGCAAGAGAGCCTCGAACCAAGATTAAAACAGGGAATTGCGATCGCATTACAGGAATGGTAGGAAAATTAATCAAAAGACAGAATACCCAAATCCCCAACTTCTTGAAGAAGTCGGGGATATATAGCGATCGCATCTTTCTTCTTCCTGCCTCCGTTACATCGGTTACAGAATCCGTTGCCGAACTTCCTTCGGCTATATAGCGGTTCGATCGCGTGGTGAGGTATGCCCTATGCCCTATACCCTATGCCCACGGAGGCCTATGCCCTATGCCCGTGGGCCAGATAGTACCTCATGTTACTGAGAAAGGCTATATAAGTAGTTAAGCAAAATTAATTACACAAACAAACATTATGATACAATAAGACTATTGAGTTGTGCGGAGAGATATTGTGTATGTTTTTACTTAGAGATGTTAATCCACTTTCATTTAAATTACTAATCCGAATTTATCG
>NZ_JANMZH010000824.1:0-2281 GCF_031383065.1 Microcoleus sp. OTE_8_concoct_300
CGATAAATTCGGATTAGTAATTTAAATGAAAGTGGATTAACATCTCTAAGTAAAAACATACACAATATCTCTCCGCACAACTCAATAGTCTTATTGTATCATAATGTTTGTTTGTGTAATTAATTTTGCTTAACTACTTAATCCTCAAACTGTAACCGCAAGTAGTCATTGGTGCTAATGCCGATGAATACCCCAGATTGGCTACCAGCCAATTTATCCGGTGCAAGTCCTGCGTTTTCCAGTGCCTCCCAAGCCACTTCCAGTAGCAGCCGTTGCTGGGGGTCCATGCGCTCTGCCTCTCGTGGAGCAATCGCAAAGAAGTGGGGATCGAATTGGTCTACTTGATCGAGGAATCCGCCCCAACGGGTACTCATTTTCCCTGGGGTTGCTGGTTCTGAGTTATAGAGGGCGTTGATATCCCAACGAGCTGCAGGCACTTCAGTGATGGCATCCACCCCGTCTCGCAGCAACTCCCAGAACGCTGTTGCATCCTTAGCACCAGGGAAACGGCAACCTAGACCAATGATGGCAACAGCGGAGTCGGAGGGTTTAGCGTCCTTGGGCTCCGTCTCAGTCTCCTCAAGAGCGTTCACATCGAGGGAATCTGCTGATGTAGCCAGTTCCTCAACTAAATGCGGGACAAGGGCTTCAATCGTGGGGTAATCATAGACCAGGGTAGGAGAAAGCGATGCACCGAGCCAATCCCCTAACTCACCCGAAAGGCTCACCGCCGCTACTGAATCTAGACCGTAGCGGCTGAAGGGTTGCTGAACATCTATGTCTTGGGGATTAACTCCAAGCCGCTCAGCAATTTTACAGACTAACCAGGCTTGAATGGCTTGGGCTTTTTTGTGAAACTCCTGATTGACACTCTTCTGCTGGGAGCCATTGTTCCTGCCTGAGCTAGATTGTTGCTGTTTGTCAGGAAGCTCTTGCTGCGACGGGGTTTCTACTTCCTCAGCCCGACGCTGGGACTCTACTTTACTTTCAGGATTTGTCCTCCACTCCCCTACCACATCCAAGTTGCCAGCCAGGAAACCAGCGCGACAAGCACGACGCTGAATTTTGCCACTAGAAGTTTTCGGGATGCTCCCAGGCTTGATACCAATTCACTATGAAGGTACACTAAAATATAGGGTAAAAGTAGAGGAAATCGAATATGGCGAACAAACTTCAGGTACAAATCCAGGAAACGGTTGAGGAACTAGAGCATCGACTCGAAGGTCATGCGACCGCCGTAAATAAAGAAAAATTACTGGTATTATACTGGCTGGTCACCAAAAAAATCCCAAAAAGAGCAGAATTAGCCACGATGTTAAAACGAGACGAATCAACAATATATCGTTGGTTAAGAGCTTACAAAAAAGGTGGAATTAATGAATTACTTAGCATAAAAAAAGCTCCCGGAAAGACTCCACATATTCCACCCGAAGTGAGAGAAAAATTAATCAAAAAACTGCAAGAACCCCAGGGAGAAACAAGTTAGGGCAAATTACAGCTCTGGCTAGAAAAAGAATGCGGAATTAAAGTGAGTTATCAAGTGGTACATGACCTAGTACATTATAAATTGAAAGCTGACCTGAAAGTCCCAAGACCCCAAAGTAACAAAGCGAACGAAGAGGTGCAGGCAAGCTTCAAAAAAAAACTATGTGAGCTCATCAAAGTAATGATTAAATATTTCGGAAACTCCAAGCCTGTAAGGATATGGTGTCAGGATGAGAGTAGATTTGGATTGATTACTATGCAGGGCAGAATGATTACATTAAAGGGGGTAAAACCCATTGGCAAAAAGCAATGGAAACGAGGAAACTTTTATATTTATGGAGTCGTAGAGCCAGCAACAGGCGAACAATATTATCAAGAATTATCTCAGCTCAATTACAACTGTTTTCAAGAGTTTTTAAATGGATTTGGTCAAAAATACTCAGAGACTTTCAATCTAATTATCATGGATAATGGTAGCTTCCATAAAGCTCTATTATTAGACTGGGCTGACCATGTAATGCCAATATATTTACCTGCCTATAGTCCTGAATTAAATCCGATTGAAAGATTGTGGGAGCATACAAAAAAAGACCTCAAGTGGGAAAATTATTCGAGTTTAGATAAACTCAAAGAACACGTAAATATAATTATCAAATCTCTCACGAATGAAGAAGTTTTATCTCTCTGTGGTTGGGACTATAGCCTTTCTCAAAAAGGTGAGGTACGAATTTTGACCTGGAAAGCTTGACAATACAGGGTTTCTGTATACCTCATTTATCTGAGAATCGCTATATAT
>NZ_JANMZH010000828.1:0-3406 GCF_031383065.1 Microcoleus sp. OTE_8_concoct_300
ATATATAGATGGTTGCGACCCACTCACTCGGCTGTAATAACAAAACGGTCATAGTAGCAGTAATATGCTTACCGGGAAACTGCGAGAGAAAGGAGGAAAAGGCAGACCGCTGGTTAGTATGGTATGCCCTGCTGTAAAAAACAACCCATGTTTGTTGTACGAAAAGAGTTTTTGGTCTTAGGAAATAGGACTTCTGCGTGGGTTCCCTAGGAGGGGATAAAGGGCGTAAAAGCCCAGAGATGCTGTGTAAGACTCCGATCGTCTTTGATGACGAATATTCAGCAATGAATATCCCCAATAGAGCGACGGCAAACGAGACACGAAGCCCAAATTATAACGGTACTCCGTTTAGTTTGGGTATTTCACTCGATTACAGATTAGAGATTGGATAAAAAATCTCTAATCTAAAACCCCAAATCTAAAATCGTACTGTTGGGTTAAGCGAAGCGAAACCCAACCTATAGCAATCCTAAATCATTTGTAAATTTCTTACTCCCGGACCGCGAGCTCGGGGAGGGTTGGGGTGGGGGAAAAAATTAATGACTCCTGCAAGGATTGCTATACAAGAAAATGGCTAGGTATTGTTAGAGAAACCGGGTTTCTCGCTGGTAGCTCAAAACTATCGACTGGGACTAGGACTTTTTTCCAATTTCTCAATTTGCCGTTGCCTTTGCTCGTTGGAATCTCTCGGCCTCAGCCACTTGGGCCACAACCCGACGAAGAACTTTCGACTGGCCACGCTAGTATCTCTTACAGGTTTGGGCAGAAAAGTTAAAGTGTCACCGTAAAGGGTAAACAGCGCTATAAACAGAATCAACAGCGGGATAAGATTTTTTTTAGGCATCGCAGTTTGGGAGTAGAGTTTGTGAATGCGCTTTGTTATATTTTGCCCTTGCACGGACAAAAAATATCAGCAACGGCTCAAGAATAAAAATAGGCCCCTGGGCGAAGTGGGCGGGTATACAAAAGGCAAGGCTGCTAGTCGTAATATCGTTTCCGCTGACATCGCAATCATAATTTTCCGAGTGCAGTGGGAGGGTCCCGCTTGGCTGCGCCTTCTCAGGAGCGATCGTCCGGCTCGCACTCAAGTATAATTCTGATGTTACCTTATTTGATATTACGACAAGTCTTAATTATTAGTTATTAGCTAATAACTAATGACGGTTGACTGTTGACGGTTGACTGTTGACGGTTGACGGTTGACGGTTGACTGTTGACTGTTAACGGTTGACAGTTGACTAATGACTAATGACTAATGACTAATGACTACTGACTACTGACTACTGACTACTGACTACTGACTACTGACTAATGACTACTGACTAATGACTACTGACTAATGACTACTGACTAATGACTACTGACTAATGACTAATGACTACTGACTAATGACTACTGACTAATGACTACTGACTACTGACTACTGACTAATGACTAATGACTACTGACTACTGACTACTGACTACTTATGCCCTTGAATAAAAGTTTGCAGGATTGCATTAGTTTCCGGGGTAAATTCTGTTACCAGCCGCACCGGCATTGCATGGGTCGAAGCAAATTGCGCGTATTCTGGCGTTAGAAAGACTGCATATGTGTCAGCTTCAGCAGTCAGTTGAGCGGCCATAGCCAAACTTACAGCTTTAATATAATTGCGTATGCTAACAGCTTTGTCGCCGACAAGTTCATCGCCGGCAATTACTGTGCTAGGTCTGCGAAATTGACCTAAAGTTGTACTCGGATCTTTGACGCTTAAGTGGGTTCCTCCTATAAAACCGACTAGCCATTTAGGAGAGGTAATTTTCGGAAAGCCCGCAATTTGTTCGACTAAGGCGGGAGTTGTTTTGTCTGCAGAAGATGCTACTATTAAGGTGGGAATTTGAATTGCACTCAAACCCGTTTCTCCAAATAATAATGATGTAATAGGATTCATGGCGATCGCCCTTTTAATCCTCGCATCCCGCAATTGATACCGTTCTGCGGGCAATCCGGCCGCCGCGCACTGAATGCCTTCGCCCAAGCTGAACCCAATCAAATCCCCCTGACACCTGTGTTTGAGTCGGCTCAATTGCAGTTCGGCGCCGGCTAAGGACAAGGCTGTGGATCCGCCGAAGGAATAGCCAATTACTATCGATCGGTCGATCGCGATTTTCCCGTGCAAATTATCATCAGTTTGGTTCAATTTTGTCAGTTCGTCGAGCACAAAACTGATGTCTTTGGGACGGTCTAAAAACTCTTGAGGAGCTAGCAAGGCAGACTTACCCGCGATCGCAGCATTGGTGTTCGTTTCATTGCTTCCGGGATGTTCTAAAGCAGCTACCACATAGCCGTAAGACGCCAAATGCTCGGCTAAATAGCGCAAATCCGTGCGCACAGAACCTAAACCGTGAGAAAAGACGATCGTCGGTTTGTCGGCTGTCGCAGCTCTCGACCAGTACACATCAACCGGAATGCGCCGATTGCGAGCGCTATCGTTCAAATCTAGGGCCCGTACCCGCACGGAATTAGGGCCGGCTTGGGTGGGATCCAAAGGCAGGTTCAGGGCGGGTTCAACCGCTGCTAACTGAGGTGCGATCGCCGCCATAAACCGTTGAGTTTGCCAAAAACTTACGTTCAAATTTCCCAAAACCGAGAAAGCTCGAGGGAGATCCACCAATATCCGCGAGCTCGGATAAGCTTCAATGAAACTCAATACCGATAAGCCGGAGGGCGCGTTCGCTCCTTGCAGCAGAGCAGCTCGCAGCGCTTCCACACCGGCACCGTCGCGCCTGGGTATGACTGTACTCAAATCCGTCAGGATCGCAGTGCCGATTGCCGTATTTAGCAAGTTGGTCAGGGCGACTACATTTAGGGGAATTTTTGCTTGCAGCGCTCGAACGATTTGACTGCGCTGTTCGTCAGACAGGAGATTGGCGTAAGCTTGCAGTTTTTCGGGGACTTTTCCTGTTTCTGCGAGTTCGCGCAAATCTGCAACTGATATTGACAATTCTAAAATACATTTTCGGACAACAACAACCGTTTCAGCAGGTTTTACAGGGGATGTCACAGCACTGAAAGTGTCGGTAGCGATCGATCCCAAAACACTCGCCACCGAAGAAAACCATCTGAAAGTTGGTCTGATGCTCATTTTTACCTTATTGAACTAGAGAGACTAGAGCGCCATATTCTCAAAATTGTCCTATATACTGAGAAATTATCTCGATCGGGGTGCGAAAGGCTTTGCCTCTAGGTATATTTATTTGTCGATCGATAATGCTTCTATTGCCTACTTATACCAATTTTTTATGAGGCTGCATAGAATCCGATCCCCCCTAGCCCCCCTTAATAAGGGGGGGACAAGATTCCCATCAAAGTCCCCCTTATTAAGGGGGATTTAGGGGGATCGAGATATGTGCAACTTCACATTAAA
>NZ_JANMZH010000859.1:0-1316 GCF_031383065.1 Microcoleus sp. OTE_8_concoct_300
GAGTAAAAAAACCAAACGGAGATAAAAATAATCGCCGTAAAAGCAAGGGTGTACGCCAACAACTCTTGTTGGAGGCGATAAAAGTCTTGCATGGGATTGGTTGTCTCGGACGAGACTGTCGAGACTGTTGAGACTGTACCAGCTTGAGGAATATCCTCGTTTGCTGGTGTGGGTTGGGTGGGTGTGTTTTGCGTGTTCACGAAGCTCAGAAACTAATGCAGGTAGCAGGCGAGTGCTTTGCAAACTCAGAAAAATAATACCACGCTGCGGTAACAATACTTAAAATAAAATTAATCATATTTCCGGAATTTGGTGTCTGGCGCTTCGGAAACCTCAACCCGTTAAATGTCCGATCGACCTCACCCTACCTCTGGCACCCCCAGACCACACTTTTTTACACATTGTTCTCGTTTTTCTCACTAATACACTCTCACTAAGTGAGATAGGGACAGAGGACGATCGGGCAAATAGATGAGCAGACTCTCCCTTCTCGGACTCTGCGCCCTCTGCGCCCTAGAAAAGTCAATTAAAACTCGATCTCAATCAATAACCTTAAACTCTTGAAGCGCCGGGATGAAATTTTTATTCTCGTGGCTCGATCGACTAAGCTTAATCAAAGCAAATCGCTGTAGCGGCTGCAAACTCGCCCACTGTGCCAAAGTAATTGTGACGCCGAGCTCTTGCGCTTTTGCAGAAACCGACTCCGGTACAGTTGCAGCATCCATCCACGGGGGATTTTCATCAACCGCCAAATCCGTTCCCGGTTTGCCTGTATGTTGAATTAATATTTGATTTAGCTTTTCTCGGTAATCGATAATTTCTGATTCTGTCAAGCAAGGTTGCTCTACAAGCATTTGACGTTCTGCTTGGTTAAAATGATTCCAATCCTGCAACTTTAATTTAATGCCGCAAGTATCTAACTTGAGACGTACCTGCATGGGGATACAGCGCAGAGCTTCCACAAAATCAGCTTCAAATTCAAAGAACATAAATTTAGCAAGTTTATTTGAGTTGGGAATGATATTTTTTTTATTAACCGCAGAGGGCGCAGAGGGCGCCCAGGAAGAGAGGAGGGGGAAGGTGAAAAGAATTTGATGCAGGTTTATTGCTCTCTATCAATAATTGCAGAAAATCGAGTCAGCATTTATAATTAAATAATATTACAAAGTATTGACATGGATACCGTAGACTACCTTCGGATTAGTTTAATAGACCGCTGCAACTTCCGCTGTCTCTACTGTATGCCGGAAGGTAGCGAGTTGGACTATGTATTGCAGCAGCAGTTGTTAACTCACTCGGAATTGCTAACTCTGCTG
>NZ_JANMZH010000931.1:0-4803 GCF_031383065.1 Microcoleus sp. OTE_8_concoct_300
ATATAGCGGTTCTCAAGAAAGTGAGGTATGGGGGCGAGTCCTATGCCTATGCCCTATGCCCACGGAGGCCTATGCCCTATGCCCACGGAGGCCTATGCCCTATGCCCGCGAGAGCACCTCATGTTACTGAGAAAGGCTATATGGGGATTTACCGTTGGGTGGGGGCGGGTTTACTATATGGTCGATTATTGACAATTATGGTCTGTGAAACCCGCCCCTACGATCGTTCGGCGCTTAAAACCGCAACTACACTTGCCTTGCGTCCGCGCAACGCGAGACTTTAAAGAAAAGGAGATTTAAAACCGGATGTGATGTAAAAAAAGACGATCGCCCTGATTCATTCTTGCATTCTCAACCAGCTAAACACCTGTTCGGCGGTGATATTCAGGGGAATCTTTTCGGGCACGGGAACGACATCGCTACCTTCGCAGAATTGCGGTTGTTGGTTGGGCAAAAATGCTAAAATAGATCGATCGTCTGGATCGATCAGCCACCCCAACTGACAATTATGTTGAAGACAGTGAATAATTTTTCTAGTTACGCGATTTGAGCTTTGCTGTGGCGACAGGATTTCGATCGCCCAATACGGTGCAATTAGCACATCATCTACTGGTTCGCCACTGTCATCAAATTGAATCTGTTCCCACAATAGTACCGCAATATCTGGAACAATCGATCGACCGCCAAAGGTACACCGCAACTCTGGAAAAGCATAAGCTATCTTTGGAGTTTCCGTCACCTGATTAATTTCGTTGCAGGCTTTGGATTGCAATCGGCTGTGCTTTATATTCGGCAGCGGTTTTTGGATAATCTCCCCCTCAATGTATTCGCTGGCAGGTTTGGTTTCTGGCCGTTTCAGAAATTCTTCAAGGGTGAGGCGCCCAGTTGCGATAGTCATAAATAAATTCCTCAATTCTACCTATATTCAGTGTAATCCAAAAAATATTTGTTTTGCATAAAATTTGTGTTACCTCGCCTAATTTTTCGGAACAATCTGCTGCTTAAACTCAAACAAATTAGGATTTTGCGGGTCATAAAAAGCCCGCAACCAATGCACGTTTGGAGAACCAAAAGTTTCAACTCTAGTAAAATTTTTCATTCTCGGTAGTTGAGTCTCATCGGTAAAATGGGGTAAAGGTTTATCGATGCGGAAATAGTGAGTATCGCCGTGGACGAATACAACCTGCCCTGGGAAATTGCCTGTTTCTGTTTCCAGAGTAGCGATAAAATCGTTGTAGCCACTTCTTCTTTTGTCCGTCGGATCGAATTCAAATCCCGGATTAGCCTGTGCAACTAACATAATTCCTTTGCTATTGCTGCCTTTGGCTAAAGCAAAACATTCTTTGATCCAGGCTAAGTTAGCTGAATTGCGATCGGCATATTCTGCATCTCCTTCCGGAGTGCGGCCAAAATTGTTGTTGCTTCCCGGCATATTAATCGCGAAAAACACAACGCCATGATAAATCCAGCGAACATTTTCGCGGAATTTAGCAAACTGCGGGTTTTCGCTTTGACGGGTGAGAGTTAAGGTACGCTTTCCCAAACTTTGATTACCTTGGCTGAAGATTTCTCGCAGTTTAGCGAGTCTTTCTACTGGATCGTAACTGCCGTTATTTGAACGGTGGCAATCCGTCCATTCATTATCGCCATAAACAAGAATAAACGGCATTTCAAAATTGTCAAATAACTGCTTGCGGCTGACAAAAGTTGCATCATCGCAGACACTAGAACCGTTTTTAATGTCGCCGTCGTGGACTACAAACGCTGCGGGCGATCGATTGATATCTGCCATCAAACTCGGAAATTTTGCTTCCTGTTCGGCACTGTAGGGCAAATCGCCAATCAAAGCAAATTCAAAAGGTTTATCTGCCGAACTTTCAGCATAGCTCAAAGTACCTAAACCGATAACCGATGCAAAAATTATAAATCCAATAATCAAATATTTTTTAAACATTCCTTCTCCTGTAGCCAGCAAACCATCGATATCCTAACAAAACTTGCGAACATCTCTGTTTTCTTCTTTTCCTCTGTGTTCTCTGTGTTCTCTGTGGTTCACAAAAAAAAATCGGCCTAAATTGCGATTATTGATGATACCATAAACACGATAAATTACTATAGATAAATTATGAAATTTCCCCCGACGCTCTCGGTAATAGCTGCATTTTTAATGGCTAGCTGCAATATCCAACCCCAAAAAATCAACCAGCAAACTAACACGCAGCGTACTCAAAGTCGATCGCCAATTGCAGCCCCTGTTCCCGCCCAACCAAAGTCTGAGATTAAAGAAGCAAAACTAATTGCTGTCGGCGACATCATGATGCACAGTACCCAAACGCGATCGGGCTACGACGCAAAAAAGAAAACATACAATTTTGACAGTTTCTTCGCACCAGTTAAAAGTATCCTATCAACAGGCGATTGGGTAACGGGAAATCTCGAAACACCTTTAGCGGGCTCCGATGCGGGCGGATATACGGGATATCCCTTATTTAACGCACCGGCTCAATTAGCGGATGCGGCTAAAAAAGCCGGATTTAATATCTTGACAACCGCGAACAATCATGCTTTAGATCGTGGAGAAAAAGGGGTAATTAGGACGATCGCCAATCTGAGCGATCGGCAAATTGCGTACACAGGAACAGCCGAATCGAAAGCTGCGGGCGATCGTACTTTAATCAGCACCAAAAACAACATTTCACTAGCCATGCTAGCCTACACCTACGGCACAAACGGCATTCCCATACCCAAAGGCAAAGATTACTTAGTTTCCCTAATAGACGAAAAAAAGATAGTCAAAGACATTGCCAAAGTCCGCAAACAAGGAGCAGATATTATCGCAATTTCCCTGCATTTTGGCAATGAATATCAGCGACAGCCAAACAGCGAACAAAAACAATTAGTGGAAAACCTATTAAAAGCCGGTGCAGACATCATTCTGGGCAGCCATCCCCACGTCGTCCAACCTTACAAAATTTTTAAGTTCCCCGGCAAAAATGGGAAAACCCGCAAAGCTGTAGCAATTTATTCAATGGGAAACTTCATTTCCGGTCAGAATAAAAATTATACAGACTTAGGCGTAATTTTGCAAGTAAATATTCGCAAAACCTTTCCCGAAAAAACTACAGAAATTACCAGCATCAAAACCATTCCGACTTGGGTACACCGCTATACTCAGAACAATAAAACGAACTATCGCGTTTTGCCCTTACAAACAACTGTCAGCCAGAAAAAAGATGCACTGCTAGCAACTTCACAGTATCCTGTTTTATCAAAAAATTTGCAGGATATGAACAATCATCTTAACTCTTTGAATAGTCCGAAAAAATCAAAGTAATTGGGCATGGGGAATTGGGCATTGGGCATTGGTGATGGGAATTGGAGGCAGAGCAGATTGATTTGTATCCCCAGGCAGTGCCCATTGCTAAGGTAACAGCTTAAGCTAGGGAAGCATTTGTCAATCAGCAATTATGCTCAAAATCTACTCAAGTTTTTGGTAGAAAACTTAGATTTGGACGATCGAACAATCATGCCGAATCTTCAGCAAATAAATTTACCCAAGCTTGGATATCCTTTCCAATCAGTACGAAATGGGCAGCAGAATAGCGCGTCATATCAACTCCGCTAGCATTGAATTGTAAAACCGAATCAAGAGTCAATACTCAACTATCATTCAGTTTTTCGACTGACAGTCAACAGTCAACAGCCAACAGTCAACAGTCAACAGTCAACAATAATTCCGGTGCAACCGGAATTGAGCTCAATTGACCCCTGGTAAGCTTTGGAAGCAATCATGTATCCAACGGCAAAGGGTGTAGTGGAGTAGAGCGACTTTTCTGTTTGTGATTATATTCTTCCGATACCCCACGATAATCTGATGCTTCATATCTGCCGAATATCTCAGCGAAAATGTTAGGCAATTTTCGATAAGGAGAAACACCCATATCTTTAAGCAGGATGTCAATATATTGTTGGAAGCGAGCGTTGCTCCCACAGGACCGCGAAGGTTCAAATGCAATATTTGCGCGTTTCCACTGGCGGATATATTCAATACTTTTTTCCATATTCTCGGTGGAAGGTAACTCAAGTTCACCACGCAAGTAAGCACACAGCCATTGTGCGGCGACCTCGACACCTGCCACGTGCATAAATCCATGATTGAATCCGGCAAAGGCAATGCCAGGAATGCGAGGATGAAGCAAGTGGCGATATAACTGCACGCCATCGGGTTCGGTTTCCAACATTTTTCGATATTTATCAGGCAAAAATGGAAAAATCGGCGTTTGCGAACCCAAAGATAGAACGACTAAATCGCAGGGAATTTCGCAACCATTTTTCAACTTTACTGCTTCTGGCGAAAAACCCGATAATTCTGCACAGTGGGGCAAGATTTTTCCTTCTGCAATAAACGGATAGTAATCCTCAGGCGCAACCGGTGTGGCTGAACGTAAATCATGCAATAGTTTTTAGTCTGGTTGTACAAGTTTGATGCGATCCTGGGCGGCTTGGCTTTTTCCAGAAACATTTCGCTGAACTTGAAAGCGGAAGACGGATGCAACCAAATCCCAATAACGTGAAACAAGGAAGGCAAGGCGATTGTGCAGGAAACGTTCAATGGCGGTTGGATGTGCCCAACTTGTCATCATCACTGTCCCAAAACGGCTGTATAGAACCCATTTGACATCTAAGAAGAGGGTGCAAGCCTTCTAATCATCAGCCTAATAAAACAAAGGTTGAGCTTGGCAGTCGCCGCTGTCAAACTTCTCTCAAAGTTCTTCACCAAAATTTTACATCTTTCCATCCAAG
>NZ_JANMZH010000932.1:0-5730 GCF_031383065.1 Microcoleus sp. OTE_8_concoct_300
ATATAGCGGTTCTCAAGAAAGTGAGGTATGGGGGCGAGTCCTATGCCTATGCCCTATGCCCACGGAGGCCTATGCCCTATGCCCACGGAGGCCTATGCCCTATGCCCGCGAGAGCACCTCATGTTACTGAGAAAGGCTATACATTTTTATGCATTCCTGTCTCACATCATCACTATCACCTCTATGCTCTGCATATTTGTCAAGAAATTGCCGACCGCAATCGACACAAATATGATGAGTGCTGAGCTCTCTGGATGCCATTTTTGCGGATATGAGTTGAGCTGCATTCTGGGCATTTCATAAAAATTTACCTTATTATCCATCATGCTCTCATATTGTAATTCAGCAACGCCGATTTTTCATACTTTTGGTAAGTCTGCTATTAACTCAGCAGTGCTGGGTCGTTTTGCGTTGCTTAGTCTAAACTTCAGTTATGTAATTCGGCTTATTTACTGCACTTTGCTATCAAAAAATTGATTTGATTTATGAAAAATTCATATACACACCCACTAAAATAAGCTAAAAATAGAAATGCACCCGAAAAATAACATATAAGCTTTATGATAATATTTGATTCTTCAACTGAAAAAGATCTTTTAAATTCCTTTTCAAGTCCTCTCAAGAAACTATGCCGTCGAACTTCACTACGTCCCTGCCAAAATGCTCTACGAACTAGATACATAATAGAAAAACGATTTAATTTTATATGATGTTCAACGGCTAAGTCAATATCAAATTTTGTTTTACCATGGATTTGATTATATTTTTGTATAAATGTTGTATCTTCTCCAGAAAGTAATTTTTTTCCCTTTCTTCCTAAATCTAATTCAAAATAAAGGTTTGCATTTTTTGAATGCATCAACTCAAAACCAAAGTTTCCTCCCCAAATTTTGGCTTGATTTGTATGAATTCCTAACAAAGAAGATAAACCCAGAGGTAACCAAAAGGGTATTCGAGGATATGATTTAGGAAGTATAAGTGGTCCACCTAACATCGTATAACCCTCCAGAAATAATTGCCTATATCTACTAATAACATCCTTAAAGATAATAATATCATCATCGAAGAAAATAATATATCGATTACTAGCTTTTTGCATTCCAAGGTTACGAGAATATGAGAAACCACAGTTATCTTCTGTTACAACTACAGTAACATTATACTGCCATCTATCTAGCTTATGAATATCAGAACAAGTATCATATTTTTTCCCATCAATAATAATAATAACCTGATCATTCTTAATATACTTTAGCAGGGATTTCACCAAGTATAAACAACTATCGGGGTTAATGGTACAGACAACAATTGTTAAAGGCAAAATAACAGTCTGCTGTAAAATTGACATAATTCAAGTTTTTCAATAAAATTTTAAGGGGTAAAAGTAGCTAAGAAGCATTTTGCCACCATGCTATCACACATTATACTACGCGGGTTTACCTTTTTCCCCTTGAGTATTTGCGCGGCCATGCTGTAATCCTGGAGGTCAGCCGAGAATCCCAGACGTTCATTTGCTTCTACTGTATTTAGTCCCAAATCTTGCAAAGAATAGGCTTTCACCTTATTCAACAGACCAATACCTCTCCCTCTTGCGCCAAATAAACTACTACCCCCTGACCGGCGTTCTCAATTATCCTCAGTGCTGCTTGTAACTGCATTCGACAATCACAGCGCAGAGAACCCAAGGCATCCCCTGTTAAGCATTCCAAGTGTATTCTTACCATTACCGGGTTGTCGAACTTTGCCGGTTCACCCTTGAAGATCGCAACGTTTTCCGAGTTGTCTTGAGTATTACGGTAGCCATAAATTTTGAACGGGCCAAATTCAGTGGGTAATTCGGATTAAGGGCGCTGCAAGTCTGATGAATACTTTAATCGAAAATTTGCTAGAGTACAGCCGCCTCAGCAAAGCTAACTTGCCACTAAAAGCAGTCTCTCTTAATTTAATTGTGGCTCGCTCGATCGCGCAACTAGAGGCCGAAATTGCCCAAAAACAAGCTCGGATAACGGTTGTCGAACCGCTACCTGCGGTGTTGGCACATCCTTCTACACTGCTGCAAGTCTTGGTTAACTTGCTCTCCAATGCTCCACCAGTTCGTGCAGCCTGGGATAGCTCCCCAGGTGCGAGTTTATTCAGAAGCTGAGGAGGAATATATATATCTTTGGGTAGAAGACAACGGCATTGGTATTGCAGAAAAACTTCAAGAAAGGATTTTTGGGTTGTTCGATCGCCTGCACGGTCAAGAAGTGTATCTAGGGACGGGAATCGGGCTGGCGATAGCGAAGAAAGGAGTTGATCGGATGGGCGGTGCGATCGGGCTGGAATCGACTCTGGGAACCGGCACCCGATTCTGGGTAAAATTGCGCAAGTGCGAGTGTTGAAGAAGCAAGTTCGGCAATGGATTTTACCAGAAAAATTGGGTTTAAAGCCCCGTCCTTATAGGACGGCTTTAGTTTCTATAAAGTGTAAAGAATGATTAAACATACGCATTGTGTTAACATAGTGTTTCGTAATACGGTAAGATATTTAAATGATAACATTAGAGTTTAAGTTGAAAGGCAAAGCGAAGCAATACCGAGTCATTGACGAGATGATTAGGACGGCTCAATTTGTCCGAAATAAAACTCTTAGGTATTGGACAGAGAATCAAGGGATTAAGTTAGTTGACCTGTACAAACAATGCGCCATTATGGCAAAAGAGTTTGAATGGGCAGGTAAGCTTAATTCTATGGCACGTCAGGCTTCTGCTGAACGTGCCATTTTTGCTATCCAACGTTTTTTCGCCAATTGTAAAGCCAAGAAACCAGGGAAAAAGGGATACCCGCAGTTCAAGAAACACACTCGTTCGGTTGAATACAAAACGTCAGGATGGCTACTTTCTACCAACAAAAGATGTCTGACATTTAAAGACGGTTTTGCTGCTGGGAAGTTTAAGTTGATCGGTAATCTGGATTTGCATCTCTATGCGCCTGACGAGATAAAACGAATCAGAGTTGTGCGTCGTGCCGACGGCTACTATGCCCAATTCTGTATTAGCGTGGAGCGAAAAGAGGAGCCTATTCTCACTGGTAAAGCTATTGGGATAGATGTGGGATTGAACCATTTTTATACTGATAGCGATGGTGAGACGGTTGCCAACCCTCGCTATCTTCGTAAAAGTGAAAAAGCTTTGAAAAGATTGCAGAAGCGGATTTCTCGAAAGAAGAAAGGTTCTAGCAATCGAAGAAAAGCGATCAATAAGTTAGGAAGGAAACACCTGAAAGTCAGCAGGCAGCGCAAAGACTTCGCCATTAAGACGGCGTTGTGCGTGGTAAAATCTAGCGATTTTGTAGCCTACGAAGATCTTCAGGTGCGGAATATGGTGAAAAACCATAAGCTTGCCAAATCAATTAGTGATGCAGCGTGGTCACAATTTGCACAATGGTTAGAATACTTTGGAAAAGTGTACGACAGAACAGTAATTGCTGTTGCACCTCAGTACACTTCTCAAAATTGTTCAAGCTGTGGCAATACTGTCTTGAAAACACTTTCAACTCGCACCCATATTTGCGGTTGCGGTACGACATTGGATCGGGATCACAACGCTGGTCGCAATATTTTGGCTAAAGGGTTGAAGCAAGCAGGAATCACTTTAAATACGGCGGGGCACGCCGAAATTAACGCTTGGGGACAGACTGATCTCTACTCGTTGGTGGCAGCATCAACGAGCAAACCGACTGATTGATCCAAGAATCCTCGCGTCTTCAGACGCCCGGAGTGTCAAAGATGAGGTTCCAGGGAAGAGGTTTTTAACAGCACTATTCTGCTGTCGATAAAACAATCACTCAACCCGCTTCCTCACACCACAACACATAATAAACAAGTAGTATAGTAAGAGTTAAGTGATCTCTTGCACCGTTTCCGCCAGCTCAGGCTGTCTGACCTGTTCTACCAATAGTCCGGACAGTTTTCAATCACTAACGGCAGAATGCGGGTTTCAGCCTTCTCAGTGAGGTCAAATGCTAACGGTAGAATGAGGGTTTCAGCCTCGGTCTCAAAAACTGTCCGGAGTATTGTTCTACAACAACTTAATTAATTTGTTTGTGGGCAGGCCCTAAAAGGCTGGTTCAGGATATTACAAGCTGTAAGCTCTAATAAAATACAAGCAAATACAATCAACTTATTTGCAAGCATAATTAACCAGCCAAGTAAATATTCAAATTATCGAGATTGCTTAATAAAATATTCTGAGATTGAAGAATGTTTGCGCCCTACAAAAAGTAAAAGCCCAATGCTGTCTATTCTGTTAATCGACGACAACCCGAACGATCGCCTGATGATAGATCGAGAACTGAGGAAAAATTTTACCGATTTAGAAATTAAGTCGGTTATTGATATCCAAACTCTCGAACAAATCCTGGCAACCGGGGGCTTTGACATAGTAATTACCGACTACCAACTTCACTGGAGCGACGGATTAACTATTCTTCACAAAGTTCAAAGCCGCTACCCAAATTGTCCGGTAATTATGTGTACTGACAGCGGCAGCGAACAAGTGGCAGTCGAAGCTATGAAAGCCGGTTTGAGCGATTACGTATTCAAAGGGCGGCACTTCAAGCGACTGGCGGGGGCCGTGGGCGAAAGCTTGAAAAAAAAGCAGTTGCGCGAGAACTACGCGAAAACGTCGGCGCAGTTGGCAATTTCGGAGGAAAGGCTGAGGTTGGCGATCGAAGCCTCGAAAATGGGAACTTGGGATTGGAATTTATTAAATGGCGAGGTCGTTTGGTCCGAGGGACACGAACTGTTATTGGGGTTGGAAAAAGGCAGTTTTGCGGGAACTTACGAAGCGTTTTTTGCCTGCATTCACCCGGATGACCAGCCCTCGATCGCCCGGGCTGTTGCCTTGGCTTTAGAAAACAAAATAGAATATCAATACGAATTTAGAGTCATTTGGCCCGACGGCAGCTTGCACTGGATCGCGAGTAGGGGCAAGTTTTTTGATGATGATACGGGTAAATCGGTGCGATCGAGCGGCGTGGTTTGGGATATTACCGATCGCAAATTATCGATCGTGCGGGTGCAAGAAAGCGAGGAAAATTTGCGCTTTGCTCTAGAAGCAGCTAACGTGATGGCTTTTACCTGGGATGTGGCATCGGGGGAAGTCCGCCGTTCGTCCAATGCCGAAACACAGATGGGTTTGGGCCCAGATAGCACCTGTGGTACTTTTGAGCAAAAAAAGAATGCGGTGCATCCAGAAGACCGCGAAAGGTTTTTGGCAGATTTGGATGCAGCACTCACGGGCACGGGAGTTTACGAGTCGGAATACCGCAAACTAATCCCCGACGGCTCAGTGATTTGGCTTCACGCCAAAGGGCGGATGGTTTTTGACGCATCGGGTACAGCCCTTCGGCTGTTCGGCGTGGCGATCGATATTACGGACCGCAAACAGTTAGAATACGACCGCTCGCGCGCGTTGGCTCGCCAGCAGTCGTATATGCGCCGCCTCCAAAAGTTAACCTCCGCGTCAGTTGCCATCAACTCCACGCTGTCGGTGGGAGAAATACTTCAGTTAGCAGCAGATAGCGCCCGCCAAATTCTTGAAGTCCACCAGGTAAGTAGCTAGACAAAATTAATTACATAGTTTTCTCCAAATTCTTTCAGGATTTTTTCCACAGAGGTAACAAAAGTTCCCCAACTCTTGTAAGCAGATATCTCAATCCATTCATACTTAATAAACCGCCATAAAATTTC
>NZ_JANMZH010000950.1:0-14246 GCF_031383065.1 Microcoleus sp. OTE_8_concoct_300
GAATGTCTCTTGATGTAGTCCACAGTACCGTTTAAAGTCGGCGGGGTTTAACTTTTGTACTTGTTCGTAATTCATCTTATGGGAGCTAATTATTTCTTTTATTTTACCTAGAACGAGCGCACTTTCGCAAGAGGTCTATTCTTGAATCATGGCTGCAACTATTTTTAACCATAAGGGATTACCTCGGTAAGTCTTAATCAAGCTTTCCCATTTCTCCGGTTCTAGTAAGCCTTTTTCTCTAATAATTTCGCCTGCTGCTGCACCTAAACCGTCGAGTTGTAAGCTGCAAACCTGGGCATTTTCTGTTGTTAATGCGACAATTTCTCTAGGTGGTTCCCAACTATTTAGGATTAAGCAACTGTTGTGGCAAGTTTCGCCGATAAGTTTGAATAAGCTGCTGTATTTTTCATAGGCAGGTCGATAATTGCCTGCTATTTGTCGGCTGCTGAGAATTGTTTGTACGTCTTCTAGGATGATGAGGCAGCGGTGCGATCGCCCTTTTCCTTCCCAAAGCACGATCGCACTTTAAATCCCCGACTTCTTTGATAAATCAGGGATATGCGTGTTATAAATTACTGCGACGAATCGACTTTAGCAGCATCTTCAACCACAGGATAAATTAATACCGATCGCAAACCTTTACGAATTTCCGAATTCAAATACCTGCGCTGCAAAAACTGCCATTTTTGCCACGCTGCGTAGCGATTTTTTGCCAAAATATCAGCCAATTTCGGCAACTCTTTTTTCAGATCGCGATCGACAAAATCTGTCAGAAACTCCCCTAAAACTTCACAGTCTTGAATATCGCCCAAACATTCCTGAACAGCTTTTACATCTTCGACATAAACTTCGTAAGTCTCGCCGTAAAAATCGCCAAACAGATTCATTAAATAGCGAACCCGCTTCGCTTGCTTCCGCAAATCGTGCAGAATAGTTCCTTCCGCTGCTAACTTTTGTTCGACAGCCTCAGCATTCAAATCATGAGCAACTTTAACTTTGCCATCCTCATATTCTGTACCCAACAGCCAAGCCGGATGTAGGAAAAACTCACTGACTTGAGGTAACAGTAAATCCGGCAAAACCTCAGCAATTGGCAAATGTTCGATCGCCCGATACTGCGGTTTTTCCAGCCAATCCTCGATCGACTGCTTCAGCGATTCGTAGGTTTTGTGCTCTAAAATCGCCCTCACCCCTTTCAAAGCCCGGTAGCGCTGTTTGAGCAAATTCAACAAAGCCTTATCCAAAACTTTCTGTTCGTCAGCCGGCAAATTCGGGTAATAGCGGTTTTGGAGACTTTCGAGCATCACATCCAAATCCCTGAGCGTTCCCAGAATCCGCCCCACCTTACCAATTTTGCCTTCTGAAGCCTGTTTTGGCAAGTCTAAAACCGGAGCAAAACCCGTTACAGCCGATCGCAAACGTCGTAGTCCTACCCGCATTTGGTGAAGTTCTTCTGCATCTTTGTCTTTGAGAACTTCAGCCTCGTGCTCTACACTTTTGCGGAAATATTTCTCAATCGCCTCAGAGGCTGCGTCTCCGAGAGTTTTAACTTGAGTTTTAACTTTTGCTGATGTTTTTACGTTCATGGCAGGTGTAGACTCCACTTTCCTGATTGATTTTAATTTTGATTTCAAGGCTTTGCTAATAAGGGGTTACATCCTAGCACATACTTTAATTTATGAACCCCAGCAATAATAATTCTTAATTAATTCTCGATCGCAGGCTGATTTCAGAAACTCCGTTTCTTCGGTGATTTCTCGTGACTCGTCGCAAATTTTTCGTAGAAACCGGGAATCAGCGCCCCCATGCGTAAGCCTTGTTAATGTAAGGTGCTTGACAATTTATCCAAAGTCAGCATTTAGCACTCTCATATCAAATCCGTTAGCATCGGAATAGTAAATTCGAGTTCACTGTTGACTGTTGACTGTTGACTGTTCACTGTTCACGGTCAACAGTCAACAGTCAACCGTCAACAGTCAACATCATTCCGGTGTAACCGGAAATGATATCAAATCTTTAATCTTCAATCTTCAATCTCAAATCTTCAATCTAAAATCTAAAATCTAAAATCTAAAATAGAATTACCCTCCCTCGCCCCATCGCTAATAAAAATCTGATTGCTGGCGCTCTTTCCCAAACAGGTTAAGATCGCTGCTTTCTCGACATTTATTCGCCAAAGAGAGAGAGAGGGTGCGTGAGGGAGGACAAGTTTTAAATTAAATCAAGCCCGCCCAGCTTGTCCGACTTCAAAAAAGCAGTTTAGCCTTTCCAGTCTTTCTCAGCTTGCTGGAGCACGTAGGTTGCTACATCGTCGATTTGTTCGGGCTTCAACTTGGCGCCGAAAGCAGGCATAGCATTTTTGCCCTTAGTTACCTGAGTGGTAATAGCTTCCAGAGAATTCATGCCGTACTTCTCAAGAGCACTCTTTTTCAAGGTTTTCATTGCCATAACCACGTTGCCGCCACCGATGTGACAAGCAGCACAGTTCTGGCTAAAGAGTTTAGCTCCTTTAGCAGCATCACCTGCCAAAGCAGGGCGGCCAAAGCCGACGGTAAAAATTGCGAACGCTAATAGGGCGATCGATAAGAGTCTTTTCAACGCAGTTCTCCTCTAATGGACACGCAAAGGGTGATTCTTTAGATATTTTACCTGTTAAAACAGGCGCGATCGCGATCGTCGCATCGCTTTCTCCCGAGTAATTTACCACTTTTTGGCAGCGGTAGTTCAACTCTCAAAATTCTCCACGCCCCAGCCCGGAGCTTTCTGAGCGGCCCGGATCACAAAAGCAGCCAATTTTTCGATTTCTGCCTGCGGCATCCAGCTTTCAGGCACTTGGCGGCACCAAAAAGTCTCCTCAGTACCGTCATAAGTCATGGGTTCTCTCAGATACGCCACCAAACTATTGATGTTGTTGCGGGGAGGCGTTGCCCCCTTGAGGTCAGCCAAAGATAGAGATATGGTGGGATCGGGCAAATTAGCTCCTCCGACGTGACAATTCAGGCAATTTTGCTCGAACAACACCTTGCCTGCAGACAAATCCTGAGCCGAAAACAACCGAGTATGTCCTTGGGAGTCCAACTCCAAAGCCACAGGTTCGCTGGCTTGTAAATACCTATTCACGTAAGAATCGGCAGCAGCCAAAACAGGTTGAGGAGCCAACAGCACGAGCGGCAAAATAATTAACATCCCCAACAGAAAGCAGACAAAAACACCACGATGCAGCATAAGGGCGTAGAACCATCAATTATTCACTAACATTTGCTCACAAAATCGAATTTTCTTGTTTCACTCTGGCTTTCGTCGCCCTCAACCAGTCCCCAAGCTTAAGTCGGCGGGTTCGACTGGCGAGAATCTATGAGCGGGGGGTAAATTTTAGATTTCAGATTTTAGATAGAAACACAGCCAGCCAGCAATCCTTGCCAAACCACAGCCTCATCCCCATCCAAAATCCAAAATCTAAAATCTAAAATCGATTAGCGAGCGCCTTTGCCACCAGCCCACTGCTTGGAGACAATTTTCGGCTGCAACAGAATGTGACCGGCTATGGCGTACAAATCGTCATCCGAGAGATTTCTCATCTCAGCGAAAATATCGGCGCTCTTGGTACTCGGATGCAGTTCCGAAATTTCCTCAAACCCGTCATAAGTCGTGGGATTTTTCATAAAGTCCACCAGCGACTCAATATTATTCCGGGGCGGGTTGGCCAAAGCCAGAGTTTCGGGACTCAAATTCACGTTGGGGTCAGTTTTCGTCATGCCTGCAGCGTGACATTGAGCGCAAGCCGAATTGAACAGGCGTTTGCCTTGCTGAACTTGTTTGAGGCTCAGCACTACCGGAGCACCTTTGTCATTCAAAGGCACAGTACGAAGTTCAGGACTCAGTTCGACAGCCATCGCACTGCTGACAAATAACTGAAATGTCAAGAAAAAAGCGGTCAGAGCAATGAAATATCTTTTAAGCATGGTTCTCCTTAAAAAAATCCGGCAAATTATTGAAC
The DNA here is from genome assembly GCF_031383065.1 of Microcoleus sp. OTE_8_concoct_300. Lineage (NCBI taxonomy): Bacteria > Bacillati > Cyanobacteriota > Cyanophyceae > Oscillatoriales > Microcoleaceae > Microcoleus > Microcoleus sp. OTE_8_concoct_300. Next base: position 3,998 of record NZ_JANMZH010000950.1, read on the forward strand.
GCTAAGAGAGTATAGCTGGCAAACAGATTTGTGTTCAAAATTCCCTCTTTCTGCAACAACTGGCGAAAGTTGGTGCAGCCATACCTTTAAAGGTAGAGGAATTTTGCGATCTAATCTGCAAGAAGTTTTGAGTCGCGCCTTTTTTCGAGAGTGGTCATAATTGCCTTAACATCCTCCAAAGCCAAACGGGTTTGAGGGTGCTTGTAGGCAATTTCCAACTCGTCACACAAGCGGATCACCTCTTCAACAGGGACGTTGAAGTCCTCTGCTATTTCTGCGATGGACAGGTCTGCAAAACCCATAATTTTTAGGTCGCTGACAGGTCAAAATTGAGTTGACGGCTATTAACTGAAAGCCGGACAATTTCAGAAAGCGCTGTTAGCTTGTTCTGTTAGTTTGTTCTGAGATTTTGTTCGATCGCAAGCTAACTAACCGCTAACTGCGACTAGGCATTTTTGCCCAGCCAAACTTCAGGGCCAATCAACTTCCGATCAATATCATCCCACTGCTGGGTCGTTATTACCAATAGGACTTGCGCGCTCTGGGCTCAAAACCCGGTGTCTGGGTGAATGTCTGGCTACCAAACTCAATATTTTTCCTCGAAACCGGGTTTTGAGCAATTCTGAGGAAATTTTTCGTCTCTCCCCTGGACTCACCAACAGACAATCATCCGGCGCTGCAGCTTAGGGAGAAAGCTTGAAAGCGTTAGTCTGTGGGGGCACAGCGTGGCTGTCGCTGCCATTGAGGGCGGGGAATTCCGAGTCTGCCAAGAAAGGCTGGGGCTGGTGGAGGCTGATGAGCTGACCGAGAGTTTTCTTTAATTGAGTCCGGGGTACGATCAAGTCTACAAAACCGTGGGCGAATGAGTATTCGGAAGTTTGATAATTTTCCGGCAGCTTTTCCCGCAGAGTTTGCTCGATTACCCTGCCGCCTGTAAAGGCCACAGTAGCTTTTGGCTCTGCAATTATAATGTCTCCCAGCATGGCAAAACTGGCGGTGACGCCGCCGGTGGTTGGGTGGGTCAAAATTGGGATGTAAAGCAGTCTCGCTTCCCGGTGGCGTTCCAGAGCCCCGGAAATTTTAGCCATTTGCATCAAGCTGAGCATTCCTTCTTGCATTCTCGCACCGCCAGAAGCGCAGACAATGATCACGGACAAGCGTTCCCGCGTGGCGTGTTCGATGAGGCGAGTCAGCTTTTCTCCGACTACTGAGCCCATGCTGCCGCCGATGAACTGAAATTCCATGACTCCGAGGGCTACGGGCAAATTTTCGAGTTTGCCGATGCCTGTTTCTACGGCGTCTAGGTGGCCTGTTTTTTCTTGAAATTCTCGCAGGCGATCGCTATATTTTTTTCGATCGCGAAATTTCAGGGGATCTGTGGCGTGCAGTCCTTCGTTAATGGGCATCCAGGTATTGGGATCGATCAATTGCTCGATGCGATCGTCACTGTAAACTCTGATATGATGCCCGCATTCCAAGCAAACCATTTGATTTGCTCGCAGGTCTTTGGTATAACTGAGGGCACCGCAAGATTCGCATTTATTCCAAAGTCCGTCCGCAATTTCTCGTTCCGGCCGTTCTTGGGAGTTCGGTACTGATTTTCGTCGATTTGCAAACCAATCAAATAGAGACATTAAAACTTGGTAAATGGTAATTTGGAATTGGTAATTTGGAATTGGTAATTGGTAATTAGTAATTGTTAGTTGTCACTTGCTAGTTGTCAATTGCTAGTTGTTTAGTGACTAATGACTAATGACTAATGACTAATGACTAATGACTAATGACTAATGACTAATGACTAATGACTAATGACTAATGACTAATGACTAATCACCAGATTCTGGCTCATCTTCAACTGGACTGATGAGGAGCGATGCTGTTGGCTGGTGTTCTGGAAGAACTTGCAGGGCTGTAGCACTTCCAGCCCCCAAATAAGATGCTATGCCCAAGTCTACAATCCGGGCGGGGATTTGATGAGCAGCCAGGAGCTGCTGCATTAATTCCGCTTCCCAGCGAAAGCTAGTGGTTTTAAGTGTAATCCAAGACACGGGACAATTTTACCAATTTTTGAACCGATATTATTAAGTTCGATCGCGCCTGACTACGGGCAGATCATAAACTAAAATTCGGGAAAAACAACTGCAAGTAAGTAGATAAGATCGCTTCCCCCCACAGAGCAGTAATTGCTGTACCGAGAGCCAGAAACGGGCCGAAAGGCATGGGTTTACGCCTTTCGAGCAACCCGAGGGCGATCGCCAATCCACCGGCAAAAGCCCCGGCGACACAGGCGATAAATCCCGCTAGCAGCAAGTATTTCCAGCCCAGCCAAGCTCCCATCAAGGCGGCTAATTTGGTATCTCCGGCGCCCATAGCATTCTGTCCGAAGCCGAGAGTCCCGGCGAGTCCGATCGCGTCAAACAGCCACAACCCGACAACTGATCCGGCGATCCCGTCGAGTACCAGATAGTGTACCGAGTCGATCAAACTAAATGTCGGCCACCAACCTTTGGCCATTTGGAAAACCAATCCGGCCACCAAACCCGATCGAGTTAAAGAATTAGGCAAAGTCATTGTATCGCAATCAATCAAAGACAAAGCCAACAGCCAGCTAAACAAAGCCCAAAAACCCAGAGTTTGCACACCCACCCCAAACCGCCAGAAGATGAGCAAAAACAACAAACCCGTAGCTGCTTCCACCAGCGGATAGCGGGCAGAAATGGGACGGAGGCAGTGATTGCAGCGTCCCCGCAGCCACAGCCAACCAAAAACGGGTATATTTTCGTAAGGTTTGAGTTGATTTAAACATTTCGGACAGCGAGAAGGAGGCCGCATCACCGACAAACCCGCAGGCAACCGATAGACTACCACATTTAGAAAGCTGCCAATAGCCGAGCCGGAAACAAAGATGATCGCGGTGACAAGGGAATTAAAGATAATTTCCATTAAGTTGTCTGTTGACTGTTGATGGTCGTTATTTATTAGTTGTTAGATTGTGTCCGGTCAATTACTCCTAAGGTTTGTAGTGAAGATTGTAGTCCTCAGCATTTTAGAGAGATGATATATAAGCTGTGCTGTGCGGGACGCTCCCACTCCTAAAAAACGCTTTTTACAACATCGGGATTCTCCCAAGGAGTGATATTCAAAGCGAGGGACACGCTCGCACTGAGAGCTCATTCGGTAGTTACCGGATTTGATATCAATTTCCAATCCCCAATTGCCAATTCCCAATTTCCCGTTCTCAATTCCCCATTCCCCATTCCCAATTCCCCATTCCCCATTCCCCATTCCCAATTCCCAATTCCCAATTCCCAATTCCCAATTAATACATTTGAGATTCAATTTCGTCAAAAGTAACAAAACGTTCACCGGGCAACAAAATCGGCTGCGAAGCAAAAATTAGCTGGCCTCGATCGCTTCCTTGACTGACAACTACACCGGCCGGACGCTGCATCTGATCGGAATGCACTTTCAGATACATACCATAGGCCGATCGAGCAGCTCGGATCAAATCGGGAGCTAGCAAGCTGTGACGAGCGGAAGTTTCTCTCGTGGGTTGTGGGTTTGGCTGGTATGGGGTCACTGGAAACTTATCATAATGGTATAGGTCGAGCTATTGGTGTTGCCTCTAGATTGATCGAACTTACCCTATTTTTTAAGAATAAACTTAGGTGGAAATTATTAATAGATTAACCTACAATCCTCCCTTGGCTGCGCTCGAACTGCGGCTGCGAGCGCTCCTTTCGGCCCAACTTTACGCTGCAGCGTGGGTAGATCCGTCCCCGGCAACGCTAATGAGGGTTTTCGAGCACCTACGCACTCTCCGCTACATCCTCCACTACTATGTGCCCAGGCCCGTGTCCGAATCTCCGCCCAACCCGGGCGAGGTGCGTTACCAGTGGCAAACAGGCACCTTGCTGTTCACGGATTTGGCAGGGTTTACCTCGCTGTTGGAAGCGAATGCGGCCCTGGGGCGCAAGGGAGCTGAAACGCTGCTGGGCGTGATTAACGACTATTTTGCCTCGATGATTGAAATTGTCAGCAAATCGGGCGGGGATTTGCTGGAGTTTACCGGAGATGCGATGCTGGTGCAGTTTCTGTCAGGAATTCACCAAGAGGATACAGCGAGGGCGGTGCGGGCGGGTTTGCGGATGCAGCGGGCGATGGATGAATTTGCCAATATTGAAACGGCGCGGGGTGTTTTGTCTTTGAGGATGCGGGTGGGCATCCACTCCGGCCGCTACATTAGTGCTGACATCGGTACGCCGCTGCGGATGGCTCACGTACTGCTGGGGCATTCAGTCCAGCAAGCCAAGCAAGCTGAGGGTTCTGGGACTGTGGGCCGAGTGTGTTTGACTGAAACTGCTAAAGAGTCTTTGGGAGAGGAATTTCGTTTTGAACCCGGGAAACCGGGTTATTTTTTGGTGGAGGACGATTTAACGGACGATCGACTCGGAGAGTATGATATCACTTTGACTCGGCGGCGGATGCCGAGTTCGGTATTGCTCGATCGCAGCGTTGCGGGCTTGGTAAAAGAAATCGGGGAAGCTGTGAATCGGCTTGAACCCCTTGCTAGTTATATTCCCAAAACTATCCTGAGACTGCTGGTTGAAAATGCCGATCGGCGGAAAATCCCGCCGGATTTTCCTTCTCCGACGGTGATGTTTGTCAACTTGATTGGTTTACCGGAGTCTGTGGAGAAAGCTTCGCCGGAGGAAGAAGTCAATCTGGTAGTGAGTTATTCTCGAGTTTTTGCGTCGATCGATGCTGTAGTGTCAGCTAAAGGGGGCGTGTTGCAAAAAGTAACGGCGCACTTAGACGGTTCGGATATGCTGATTTATTTTGGCGTGCCCGACGCTCACACGGATGACGCCAGCCGCGCCGCTAGTGCGGCGATTGCGATCCGAGATCTGATTACAGGCTTGCCTCGGGTAATTATCGGGGGTAAAGAAATAAAAGTATGCTGTCAAATTGGGCTATCCCTGGGGCCGGTGTTTGCTGCTGAGGTTGGGGAACCGCGAGGGCGCAGGGAGTTTAATATCCTCGGCGATACGGTGAATACGGCTGCTCGGTTGATGAGCAAGGCGGGGGAAAACCAAATTTTGATTGCTGAAAGGGTGTATGAGTCGATCGGGCTAAACTTCATTTGCGAGGCTTTGGGAGTTGTTTCTCTGAAGGGGAAATCTGCTCTGACTCCGATTTTTGCTTTGCAAGCTGCAACAGGGGACAAGGGAAAAGGGGGCATTTAAATAACTTTGCTGGGTAATAGGTATGCAGGTTTTATGCTTCACAAAGGCAAGTACAGCACAACCGCTTTCCACTCTGACTCCTAAATATTATTTTTATAATTTGTTGGTGGTACGATACATGATAATAAAAACCGCCGCGAAAGTCACTCGCATAGACTAAACTCCGATCGATACTTCACCGTTCCGCTGCAATCCTGCAAAGCTCCACTTTCTAACTCCAACACCATAAAAGCCTCATCGGGCACATCATATTCACATCCCAAGCTCTTCCTACTAGCAGGAATAAACCCAAAACGCGGATAGAAATCTGGATGACCAAGCACAACCACTGCCTGAAATCCCGATCGCCCGCACTCTTTTAAACCCTCCCGGATCATCCGCGTTCCTATACCTTGCCGCTGATAGTTGGGAAGAACTGCGACTGGTGCCAACCCCAGAATCGACAAATTTTTAGAACATTTCCCTTCAACGGTAACCAAACTGAAGAAAAGGTGTCCGACAATGCGATCGGATTGCACAGCCACGAATGAAAATGTAGATCCAATTTCCCGCAATCGATCCACTAAGTTTGCCTCATTTTCTCGCCCGAATGCCACAATATTCAGGTTGCGAACGGCTTCTAAATCTTCTGGCTTTTCGGTACGGATATCCATAGCTTACATTAATTAATTGTTGTGCCGACTAACAGGAATTATTGCGGCACAAGCTGACCGGAAGACAATCGCTTAATACCCTCCATCGCTGTATTTTCTCCGGCTTTGTCACCGCCCTCACGAGCAATTTTTAAAGCTCGCTCGTAGGATTCGAGGGCTTTAGCATATTGAGCCAGACTTTCATGAATTGCGCCCATATTGTTGAGCAAGCGTCCGATACTTGTCTTGTCGCCGATTGCTTCTAACATTGGTATCGCTTGCTGAAAATAGATCAGCGCTTGAGTATCTTTACCGAGTTTGCGAGAGGTAAGTGCCATGTTGTTGAGGAGGCGGCCGACGCCAGCCCTATCTCCGATTTCCCGCCGAATTGCTAAAGCTTGGTGGTAAAATTCCATCGCTCTATTAAAGTCGCCGATGTTGTAGTAGACGCCGCCCATGTTATTGAGGGTACGGCCTAAATCGCGCCGCTCGCCGGAGGCCGTGCGAATCGTGCGCGCTTGCTGGTAAAATTCGATCGCCTTGGCGTAATCTGCCTGTTCTGCGTACACGGCCGCGATGTTGTGGAGGGATTCTCCTATTTCAATTTGGTCGTCGGCAGTTTTGGCAAGTTCCAAAGCTTCTTGGTGCAGTTTCATCGCTTCGGAAAAATTGTCCCCAATCCGGTTGACGAAACCGATGAGATTGAGAGTGCGCGCGATACGAGGCTTTTCGCCGATTTCTCGGTGAATGACTAAAGCTTGCCGCAAAACTGCCAAAGCTTCGGGCCTCAACCCCATTTCGCCATAAACTTCCCCCATATTATTGAGGGTTTCTCCGATTCCCGCTTTGTCGCCTAGTTGCTTGCGAATTGCCAAAACTTGCTCAAAAGTCTGGATTGCTTCTCGAAACAAACCCTCACGGTGCTGTTTTACGCCTGTTTCAAAGAGTTTGTCTGCTTGCGTTTTGGGGTCTGTTGCCTGAGCGAGATCGATCGCTTGGGCGCGCCTGGCATTTATAATTGGGGCATAAGCCCGAGCGTCGGAAATTGCCAGCAAGCTGAGTGCTGGCGATAAGACAATACTTATGGCTGCGAGATAGCTGAAGTGGTAAGAGCGGCCCTGCACCGATCGAGTCCTCCAATAGCTAAGTAATAACTATTAAGATAGAACTTTTTCGGGTGTTCCTGCCGAATTTTTTCTCAATCGCTAGGTTCCGATACCAGTTTCAAAAAAGAAGGCAACTGTAGGCCCGTGGTTCAAACCCATACACAATCAGTTATTCCCAATTCTTCAATCGAAAATCTAAAATCGCAGGGCTTGGTTTTTGTCTTGCCAGACTGCCAGAATCAGTGGCATATTGTTGAGAGCGGATATGACAGCAAAGTTTTTGCTGGGTGGAAGCGATGCTTTTTCATGGCTTTGCAAGATGATGTCCTGTTGGTCAAGCGTGATCCAAGCAATTCCTGACAAAACTTGAATTTCTCGATGAGTTTGAGGCAATCTGTATACCTCGTTTTCCATCAGAATAATGCGATTGGGCGCTGTTAACTCGGAAATTTTTTGAAGCATAGTATCTCCTTTGAAATTAAATCTTCAAAAATCAAAAATTGACAATTATTGCCTCATCACTGAAATCTTTGCATTTGCCAAATTTTGTAAGGGCGGGTTCACCAATTTCAAACAACCTAAATAAACCCGCCCCCACACCACCGATAATCGACTATTGGCAGTAACGCCGATCGAGCCAAGCGCGCATTTCATCCTCAGTTGCTACACAGGTAGAGCGACCTGTAACTCGATCGCAACCGTGCCACCAAGTGTTACCATCGCGATCTGAGCTCTGCCAAATTCTCAGCGAGTCCTCAGCAGCAATGACGGAGAGGAAAAATTGCCCAATGTGATTAATCGCCCAAAAGACCGTATCACGGGCGAGGACCCGACGCCATCGCCCTTCCTGTTTTTCCGATGGTTTAGCTCGAAAGGCGATCGAAACAACTTTCATTTTTGGGGTATCGAGCCGATTTCTGCAAGTAGACATAGCCAACACCTTCAAGTTATAATTCCCACAAAAAATGCACAAATAAAAATAAAAACAACAGCTTTAAATTGCAATATTTTCATCACAATTACAGCACAATATGTTGCCGTGCAAGTTTTGTTAAAGTCTATCTGTTACCTGATAAATTAACCTTAACTCTGCGGCCATTGACAATCAAAGCATTGCTTGCATAGGTTGTATGAATAAAATCGATAGATCGATCTAAGGCCTTGTGACAATTTGGAACTGGCACAAACGCTATGAACGAAATCAATACGCGGCGGATAAAACTCTCTCAAATTCAGGCTTTGATAGCAGTAGCAGACTGTGAAAACTTTAGCGAGGCGGCTTTGCAATTGGAACTGTCCCAGTCAGCAGTCAGCCACGCCATCGCCTCTTTAGAAACAGAATTGGGAGTGCAACTGTTCCATCGGGGGCGACACGGTGCTCAACTGACGCCGGTGGGCGAAAGGGTGCTGCTTCACGGGCGTCAAATAGCCCGCGGCTTAGAAATGATGGTCAAAGAAGCGGAGTTAGAAAAAGGTTTGCAGGGAGGTCAGGTACGGATAGTTACTTTTCGGAGTGTTGCAACTCATATCCTACCGGGTATTATTGCTAAATTTCGCAGTTGCTTTCCCAAAATTTCGGTCAGCATTGCCGAAGTTTATTATACCCAAGCTGTGGAAGAGGCTTTGCGATCGGGCAAAGCAGACATCGGCTTTGTTTCCCTTCCTATCTCTGATGAATTTGAAACGAGGGAAATTTTACGGGATAAATATGTTGTGTTGCTGCCGCCAACTGCCCAATTGTCAAGCGATAAGATTACATGGAAAGAATTAGCGGCTTATCCGTTGATTTTGCAGCCGGCCGAAAATTCTTGTTCTGTACCGCTTCGCAAATATTTGATAACTTCGGGGTTTCCCTTAAATATCGATTACGAACTCAGCGAAGATTCAACTATTGTCAGCATGGTGATGCAAGGTTTGGGTGCAGCTATTCTGCCCCGTTTGGCTGCGGAACCGATACCTGCTGAGGTGAAAGTTTGTAGTTTTCCTGTGGCTTTTGAAAGGGTAATTGGGGTGGCTGTTTTGAGGGATGCGCTGTTAGTTCCGGCGGTGTTTGCGTTTTTGGATGTAGTTAAAGCTGTCGCAGAGGTTGATAGTGAGGGCGAGTTTCCGATTAATCCTTCATGAGAAACGTAAGTAAGTTGTTATTGGTTATTGGTTAGATTTGGATATTTTAACCGCAGATATCAGCGGATGAACACAGATGAACGCGGATGGGATGGTATCTGGGTTTATTTGCGTTCATCTGCGGTTGAAAAAAATCGCATAACCAATAGTACGATCGCTTATTTACTGCTAATGCGCTTAGCCACAAGACTAGAACTGTCGCCTTGGTGGAATTTGATTCGACCATCTACCGAGTTTTTATCCTTTAATTTGAGCCAACCGCTACCAGATGCAGGATCGTTCTCATCATTACCGTCCCATGTAAACTCAAATCGCTGATCTTTTCCATCTTTTACGACTTCGCCGTCAATTTGACCTGATACTAAACCGAATTGAAATTCTCCTGAACCTGTTTGATCGATCTCGATATACGCTTGAACTTCCATGTCCAAGTAATCACTATCCCACATTGCCATCTCTGTGATCCGCCATTGGCCGCTATATTGCATTGCTTTCATCCTCCACTTGTATTAATATTCGTCATCTCTCTCACCCAGTTGCGGAAATTTACCTCCGCTTCTACTTCATCTAGCTGCGCTGCTGCCAAGAATTCGTAGAGCTTTTCCTTGGGCACGATCGGAAAAGTGGGGCTGACAGATACTTCCAAATACTCATCGTTCTCTAGCTTATAAATTCGCCATTCTCTACCATTGTACCGCCAAAACTCCGGTACTCCCATACTGGCGTAGAGAGCTGGCTTATCAATATCAGTATGGGTGATATCTACTTCTACGACTAAATCGGGTGCTGGATCTGTGGCTAAATCTACTGTACGACCGGCGACGAGGGGCTGATTTTGGATGTAATAGGCATTATCTGGTTCTGCGCCGCGATTTAGATCCGATCGATCCAAGGTTGTCGAACCCATTGTTTTAATCTTCAAACCTAGCTCTACAGCCAAAATCCGAATCAAAAGCCCGATTAAGCATCTCGAAAATTCGTGTTGTTCTAAAGGCATGGTAATTTCTAAAGTCCCTCGATCGAATGTCAATCTAGCCGATCGGTTATCGCCTAAAATCTGTAGCAGTTGTTGATAGCCCTGCCAAGTAATATTTCTCAACACTACTCGCTTTTCGCCTATGAGTAACGGTGGTGCGATCGG
>NZ_JANMZH010000951.1:0-1189 GCF_031383065.1 Microcoleus sp. OTE_8_concoct_300
GAATGTCTCTTGATGTAGTCCACAGTACCGTTTAAAGTCGGCGGGGTTTAACTTTTGTACTTGTTCGTAATTCATCTTATGGGAGCTAATTATTTCTTTTATTTTACCTAGAACGAGCGCACTTTCGCAAGAGGTCTAGTAACTTTATTCTTGGCAATTGCCTCGGCCGCGCCCGATCGCAAGTGCAAATAACTATAAAATATTGCTAATAAGTCATGCCCGTGCAACCTTCTAGAGGCTTTTGTAAAATCAAGTTTTTCCAGGCATTAGCACTTGGTTTTTCAATAGCAGGTATTTGCCCCGCACTGCTAGCAGCTCAAAGTGTTTGCGAGTCGATGGTGGCTGCCGACTCAGGGGTGCGAGCGCCAATTTTTAATGATAATTTACCCAATCAAGAAACAGCAGACGATCGCGATCGGCTTCGTGATTTATACTCGGGTTCAGAATTAGATACATACAGTAAAGAACCAGAAAACAACATCCCGGAGTTTGATCTATCGACCCAAAGTGAGGCAGAAACTCTCGCTCACTTGCCGAACCGAGGAGAAAACAGACAAGAATTTCCCATTCCCAACCCGCTGCCGCGAAATCTGCCTCGCCTCTGAGAACCCGCGCCCGCAGCGCCTTTGCCGGAGGCAGAACAGCTTTTGTCGCCTGTTGGGCGCTGGCACAGCCAGCAGAATTGCCCAACATTCCGGGTACGATAAAGGTCGATCGATTTGAAGTAGTTGGCAGCACGGTCTTTAGCAAGCAAGAATTAGACGCCACACTCAAAGACTTTGTAGGCCGCCTGCTCACTTTCGCTCAACTGCTGCAAGCTGGTTCTGCTGTGAGCCAACTCTACATCAGCAAAGGTCTTGGCGGTGCGATCGCAGTTCACTCTGGGAGTGGGAGCATTTGGCGCTACGGTGAGCAGCAGCGGCCCTGACAGTCAATTTTGGGCCTGGCGCGGTCAATTGCAGTACGTGCGGTTGTTGGCTCCCAAGAGGCGGATGGTGGTGCGATCCCAGGTGCAGTTGGCTGGAGGTGAGCTTTTGCCGATCAAACAATTCGGTATAGGCGGCTCGGATACAGTAGACCTCTTGCAAAAGTCCTTTTCATAAATTTATTGGACGGGCAAGATTGCCAACCCACAAAAAAAAAAAAATGTTGTTGGGTTGGGCTAATGGCCGGGCGAGTTATTTTTTTA
>NZ_JANMZH010000012.1:0-12545 GCF_031383065.1 Microcoleus sp. OTE_8_concoct_300
CTGTTGGGGAGATTTTGCCGGATGTGGAGATGGGATTGGATAGAGTGCGATCGATCTTATCAAAACCGCTAAGCTGCTACGCATATAAATTGAATACAGAGACGGGCTCTCCTGCCCGTCCCACAAGAATTGTAGAAAAATTGACTGTCAAATTAGATGCACAACAGCTTAGTACCTAAACCACCACGATCCCGGCGTATCGTGAAAAGACTTGCCAGCATGGATGCTACTGTCAGTGTGGAACGGCTGATGAGATAATATCATAATCCCTAGTATGTCACTTTGACCATAAAAAAAGGCTTTCGCCTTGCGGTATCGGGATTTTAGCCATTCTCAATAATTTATTCTTCGCCCGGCGAAAGCCTTACAAACGAATAGTCCGGACAAAATTTTGGGGGGTTTTAGCGGCCCAAAGCCAGAGCCTTCATAACTGCAACCATTTTAATCAAAGTCTGCTCAGGAGCTAACAAGCAAATACATCGGCGAATACTAGGATAACCGCCCTGTAAGGCTTACGGCTTCGTAGAAAAAATTGTCCGGAGTATTGATAAACCATTATTTCCAGAAAATTATCTACCGAAAGTCACAAAAGAGGGATAATGATTGCCTAAATGATTTAGCGTAGATCCCTTCTCGCATATCTTTGTTTCATCCTTTAAGGAAGTAGGACTGAGAAGATTTCCTTCAAAAATATCCTCTAACGAAATAGAATTGTATGATCCCTCAAATTCAACCTTGGATTGACGATAGTGAATGGCAAGAAGTTAAGCGGGTGATGGAATCAACCTACTTAACCGAGAATCAGGTGACAGAGGAGTTTGAAGCTGGGATTAAAGCTTTAACGGGGGCAAAGCACGCAATTGCTGTTTGCAACGGTACTGCTGCCTTATACTGCATCCTCAAGGCTTTGAATATTGGTCATGGAGATGAGGTGATTGTTCCCAACCTGACCTTTGTTGCTTCCTCGAATGCGGTGATTATGGCAGGGGCTAAGCCGGTCTTTTGCCCAGTTAGGGCAGATACCCTGTGCATTGATGTAGAGGCAGCCGCAGCACTGGTCAATGACAAGACCAAAGGGATTATGCCTGTCCATTTGTACGGTCAAAGTGCAGATATGGATGCGGTACTCGCCTTTGCTAAGCGCTTTGAGTTGAAGGTGATTGAAGATGCCGCACAGGCGATTGGAGTAGAGTTTAACGATCGTCATGTCGGCTATTACGGAGACGCAGGTGCCTTTTCCTTCTATGGCAACAAAACGATTACCTGTGGTGAAGGTGGGATTATTCTCAGCGACTGTGATATTATTGCCCAGACTTGCCGTCGGCTTAAGAATCATGGGCGATCGCGTCGCGGCACCTTTGTCCATGAACATATTGGCTTTAATTTTTCCATGACAGAAATGCAGGCAGCCATTGGTGTTGCCCAGCTCAGAAAGTTACCTGCAATTATTAAGCGCAAACAGCAAATTTATGAAGCTTACATGGCTGGTTTAGCAGATTTGCCCAAGTTGAAGCCGATCTTTATGGATCCACGGTGTAAGCCCGTCCACTGGTTTACCTCTTTTTTGACGGAAAACAGGGCTGAACTGGCTGACTATTTAGCCAATCGGGGAATTCAAACCCGACTATTTTTCTGTCCGCTTCATCTTCAACCTTGCTATCAAGGCTGGATCGATCCCAGCATGAGCTATCCCGTCAGTACATCTGCTTATGAGCGAGGAATTTCTTTGCCATCATCTTATAGTTTGACTGATGAAGAACTAGATTTTATCATCGCCGAAATTCACCAGTTTTATCAGCTTTGTGAGCGATTGGAAAGTGCTTGAATCTCCCCTCTCCGAAACCTCCGAATATCTTGCCTGCCGCGAGCAGGTAATTGCGGCCATAGCAGATTTGCCCCAGGGTAAAGCGTTATCTGAGGCGCTGATTGCAGGTCGCGACTTTCTTCACTGGATCCATCCCGATGAGGTGGCAGGCGTAACCAGAATTCAGGTGCGGGAGGGGCACGGTCCTCAAAATCTCAATGATGAGCCGCTTGACACGCAGTTCCATGCTTATTTGGAAGCGGTGATTAATCCCCAGATTCGTATTGGTCTACTCGCAGATGGCACTAAACCCAGCAGCTATGACGATCGCAAAGTCCGGTGGTCTGGGGTTGGAGTGGCTGGATTCTGGTCTCGCCGTCAAGACACGCTCACCCTGGAAGTAGGGCCCACTAGCTACCCACGTTGTCGTCTGGATTTGACTCGTCCTTCGTTGGAATCGCTAAAGCTGATGATGCGCGGACTGACAACTTACCAAGATCCCTACGCCTATTTTGCTAGGGGAATTGGCGTTGCGGTAGTTCCTCTGACGGAGGATGGTAATGTCTACATTGGTAAGCGATCGACTTCATTGGATTACACAGGCGTTCTCAATTTTGTGGCGGGTTGGGCTACATTTTCTCCTAGAGTTCAAGACATCAATTTTTATCAAGATGCTCAACGGGAATTGTGGGAAGAAGTGAATGTGGCCATGACCTTAAATAACACGAATACTCGGTTTATTGGCATATCTGGCAACCCGCTCACGGGGGAAGTTGATTTGGTCTTTGTGGTGCAAACAGAAATGTCCGATCGCCATTTTCGATCTGGTCAGTGGGACGAGCATTCTTGTTTGGTTGGCATTTGCAGTAAAGCTGAAGCTGAAGTTCTGCTGGAACATGGACTGTTACCCGGAGAGCAAGAACCTTGCACTCTGATGTTTTCCTCTCGCTTGGGCTTAGAATACTTAGTTCAACAGCATTGGTGAACGGTAGATAGAAAACACCTGACACCGCTGGCAATCAAATATTTTGAACAGGATGAAACTCTATGCAATGGCTCAATGAACCCTCCCAATGGACAGACTCAGGCGATCGTTTGATTGTCAAAACTTCTCCCAAAACAGATTTCTGGCGAATTACCCATTATGGGTTTATTCGTGACACCGGACATTTTTACTTTGATTCCATCAGCACTGATTTTGTTGTTGATGTCAAAATACGCGGCAATTACAAGGATCTCTACGACCAGGCCGGCCTCATGCTGCGTGTCGATGAAAAGCATTGGATCAAGACAGGCATTGAATATGTTGATGGCGTACAAAATCTGAGTGCTGTCGTTACCCATGACTATTCAGATTGGTCAGTCATTCCCTTGCAGAATCCCCCCGATGTTTTACACTTGCGCCTTGAACGCTCTAAAGAAGCTATCCAAATTTTCTACTTAAATGAAGCTTCTAACTATGCAATGCTCAGAATGACGTATTTACCCTATGAAACGCTTCAAGTAGGGGTTATGTGTGCCTCCCCAGACGGAGATGGATTCGAGGTGACGTTTGAGGATTATCAGGTCAATGCTACAGGATCATAATCTTCCTTTGGGCCCATATCGGTCAACCCCTTATATCAATTCCGGTAGCATCGTCAGCGGTAACATCCAGTCAACAGTCAACTATCACGGATGGTACAACCGGACTCGATCTAATTCATCTGCGTTAATCTGTGTTTATCTGCCCTCATCTGCGGTCAAAAAAAGAGAATATATCAACCGCAGATGACAAGGGATTGACGCTGATTCACGCAGATATTTTTAACCCAATTGAGGGATTTTGTTGAGCGATTGGAGTTTTTTTTTCTAAATTCATTCTCAGGCTTCCAAATCTACTGTATTGCACAGGTACAGAATTACGGCTAGACATTCTCAGAAGCCTGAATCTGGCTTACAATATCTGACATTGGCCAATATCCCCAGGATTCTGTAATCTGCTGGTTCTCAATCTTAAATATTTCTAAGGCCTCAAATTCTACTTTCACTGCACTGGCAGCCATACCAACAAACTCACCCAAGTGCGTAGCTGTAAAGTGACCTCGAAATACAACTTTGTCATTTTCCTCAATGAGATCGTCAATCACTACTTTGATATCTGGAAAGGCTTTGTGAGTCGCCTTCAGTATCTCAATCGCATCCTCGACGCTTCGCACTTGAGGTAGCCCATGATCTATATAATTCGGCGCAATATACTTATATGCAGCTTTGTAATCTTGATGGTTATAAATTTCAAAAAACTGTTTAACTACTTCCTTATTAGTCAGGCTATTCATACAATTTCATTTCTACTTTGACAGGTAAATCATACACGAACGCTGTTACTTTGTAAACTTGTCTTTTTGAGTTTCCCGAGCGATCGCATACATTTCTTAACATTTTCAGTAGTTTTGTGAAAGTTGCGTAAGTCCTGACCTACTTTCCTCACTTGTCTACAACTGATAACAGCGATCGATCAATTGCTGCCAATACGTCCGCATCCAGTTGTACTCCTGATGCAGCAGCGTTATCAACAATTTGTTCCGGACGACTAGCACCGATAATGGCTGAAGATACGTACTCAGACCGTAGTACCCAAGCCAGCGCTAACTGTGGCATACTCAACCCTGAGTCTTGGGCAATGGGTTTCAGTTTCTGTACTGCTGTTAGAATGCGATCGCTAAACAACTCCTCCAGCAAAAACCAATTCATTTTTTCATTTGCAGCGCGAGAATTTTGAGGTGGAACTTGTCCTGGCTGGTATTTGCCTGTAAGTACACCTTGAGCTAATGGCGACCAAACAATCTGACCAATACCATTAGCTGCACACAATGGAAAGACTTCAGCTTCCGGTGTGCGCCACAGCATAGAATACTGAGGCTGACTGGAAACAAAGCGTTCAACATCAGCAATATTGAACGCAGATTGAATTTGCTCTGGACTCCACTCGCTAAAGCCGATGTAACGAGCTTTTCCCTGACGCACTACCTCAGTGAGTGCCGTCATTGTTTCCTCCAAAGGTGTGTTCGGATCGTAGCGATGACATTGATACAGGTCAACATAATCGGTACGCAATCGATTTAAAGAAGCATCGATTTGTTTTCTGATCTGGGCGGCTGACAGTCCTTGGTCAGTAGGTGACGTGGGAAAGAAGACCTTGGTCGCTAGGATATAGGACGATCGCTCAATGCCTTGTAACACTTCCCCTAGAAATGACTCAGCGCCACCAGCCGCATAAGAATTAGAAGTGTCAATGAAGTTAATACCAACGTCAAAGGCTTTATAAATGCAAGCCTCTGCATTTTGCTGTTCTACACCCTCACAAATACCCCAGGAACCAAGACTGATTTCAGAAATATGCAATTCGCTGTTACCCAATTTTCTGTATTTCATTTGTATTTCTTATTTCACTGCTTTTTTTATCTGCATTTACTAAAAAATGAAGATAATTCGTCACAATAATTCTAACAGTCCAAGATACTATAGCGATCCTAAATCATTGGTAAATTTCTTACTCCCTCCCCGAAGCCGCGGGGAGGGTTGGGGTGGGGTAAAAAATTTATGACTCCTGCAAGGATTGCTATACAGGGCAATGATGGTTTTGGCGGTATTTTCAAGATAAATTAAATTATGAGTTGCCAATAGCCTCCTTTTCCTCATTTGATTGCAAAGTCATAGGTATCTGTATTCCCGAAACCAACGTGCAAGATAACATAAATACGGATAAAGCTAACCATAAAAACTGATTACTATGAAAATAAAAGGTTGATAAACATAGAAATATAAGTCCCAGTAAGCCACTGACCAAGTACGTATTGCGTACAGCAGAACCCTCACCCAAGCCAGAAAAATATCCATCTAGAATATAAGCAACTCCCGCGCCCGCTACAACAACGGGTATCCAAAGGATATAAATTTTAATTACTGCTATCAATTCTGAATGGCTAGTGAACAGATTAAATATAGGGTCAGTAAAAAACACAGCAGCTAGCCCAACTACTAAACTAATCACCAGATTAGTTGCTAATGCAATTTGCAAAAGTGGCACAAATTTATCTGTTGTTCCTTGACCTTGAAAGTTACCGATTAAAGTTACAGTAGCGTATTCTACTCCATCACACATATACATACTTAATGCAACTATTTGCAGGAGTAAAACATTTTCAGCCAGAATTTCAGTCCCCAATGTTGCACTAAAAGCATTGAAAAGGACAAAAATAGATACGATAACTATAGACCTAACAGATAGATTGCCATTCAGAACAAAAGCACTTTGCAATGCGGACAAATCTAGGACTTTTCCTGTTAAACTACCTATTTCTTTTAAAGAAAATTCACGGCTAATCATTACAAGCGCTACAAATAAGGTTAGATACTGGCTCATAGCCTGCGACAATCCCGCACCCATGCTTGACCAATCCCAAAGGACAATGTAAAGGTAATTCAGTGCAACATTAGCAACATTCCCAATAATAGTGAGTAAAAGAACTTTGCGGTTTTGTTCTCTTCCAAGAAACCAGCCAATTAAGACTAAGTTGAGGAAAGCCGCAGGGGCGCCCCAAATCCGACTATTAAAATAAGTAATACCAGCAAGTTGCACATCGGGAGTAGCGTTCAACAACATAAACCCTAGCTGCCCTAAAGGGTATTGCAGCAGCAGAAAAAGCATACCCAATCCCAAAGCGATTAAACCATTTTGTAGCCCTGCTAGAAGTATGGCTTCTCGGTCATCTCGTCCAACTGCTTGAGATGTAATTGCAGTTGTTCCTGACTTGATAAAAGAACAACTTTCGTAGAGAAAATCAAACAAAATAGCACCTAATGCCACTCCTGCTAAATAACTAATGTTTGACAGGTGTCCCAGGAAAGCTACGCTGATTGCACCCGATAAGGGTATTGTAATATTCGAGGCTACGTTGACAGCAGCCATTTTCAGAAAGCGATATAGAAAGTCGTATTGATGCAATGTTAAAGTCCCTTGGGATAGATACTCGAGTCTAGTTTATCAGTATTTTTTGCCTAATGTCAACTTGAAATGAAGTCAAGCAGAATAAAGGGAGGAGAATCAGGGAGCTACCTCCCTAGGTGTAGCGGCCCGCAATTATAAACAGTCCGGCCTGCAATTAAATAGGATTTATACCAATTTTTTATGAGGCCCCGTAGAAGCCGATCCCCCCTAGCCCCCCAAGGCATCGGGGGGGACAAGATTCCGATCTTTCGTCCCCAGTATTAAGGGGGATGCGAGGGGGATCGAGATATGTGCAACTTCACATTAAATTAGTATTACGCATTTACAAAATAGCTTAAATATGTATCAAGTGCTAAAATTATGGGATGCCTTCGGCCAGAGAAGTGGAGGCTATCACAAATATTTGCAAAAGCCCCATATATCCTGAGTTTTTGCCTGTCAATTAATCTTGAATTTAGCTGTCAGTTAATTTTTCGCTTTCCACCTACTTTTTGATTCAGATAATTTAGAATAAAATCACGGGCTACCTCAAGAGATACATTCCGTTGGATTTCATACCAATTATCAATCACTGCTTCGGCTATCATTAATTCTCGCTGTACAAAAGCCCGATTTTAACAGAAGAAATGGGTGAAAATAGCTGGATAAGTTCTGATCACAAATCTTTTAATTCCACAAAGTTGTTTGATGGCTATGTGCTTACATTCAATCCCCCAATGAATTGAATGTGTGGTCAGGCTATCAATTCTGGTTATTGCTTCAGTTTATTTGATGTCAAGCCAAAACATGATAAGCTGTTGCGACATTTAAATTGTATGTCCAAAAAAATCAAAGTCTTGTGGGGTGTCCCGCCCGCGGAGAATATACAATTTAAATGCGCGACAGCTTATAGTATCTCTCAATGCGTTTTTGAACATCTTCTGAAATACTTTTACTCGCCCGAAATCCTTGAGATGAAGGACTTACCCTTCTGGGGGAATTTCTAGATTTTTAATAGCAGTGTCTTTTCCGGGAGTAATAGCCACTTGGGGATTTTTAGCTCTCCCCATTATCAAACCTACTTTTTGGTTTTTCAAAAATTTCAGGTGTTCACGACTGCAATACCAACTATCTCTCCTTTTATATCTGTGGCTTTAATCGCTAAACTAACACTTCCGCAATCATTTCGCGAAAATAATCATTTTTAGTCTTAAGCTGTTCATCATTTAAATTTTCTAGACTATCTAAGCCACTAAAGGGTTTTAACCTCTGAAATACGCATTTTAAATGCACAACAGCTTAAACCCGCCCCAGCTTGGGCGACAAATCCGAATTGATATTTTTTGAATGGGATCGAACCTCATGTTAATTTGGGTTATTGGTTGGGTGGGGGCGGGTTTTTATAGATTGTTTGTGAGCCTCAAATTTTGTTGGTAAAACCCGCCCATACAGCACCCTTGCATTAATCAATGAAAATTTCAATGACAAACTCCGTTCCTTCTCCCAGTGCAGAAATACACCTCAGTTTTCCGCCGTGTTTTTCTTCTACAATTTGACGCGCGATCGCTAGTCCCAACCCAGTCCCTTTGCCCACGTCTTTAGTGGTAAATAGATGGTCAAAAATCCGATTTTTCACCTCTTCCGACATTCCGTTTCCGTTATCGGCGATGGCAATTTTTACTTTTTTACCTTCCACTTTCGTCCGAATAGTGATTTGATTTGGATGCGCTTGAAGATAGGCAAAATTTCGTCCTTGATTGGATTCTTCTAAGGCCTCGATCGCATTCGCCAGCAGATTCATAAATACCTGATTTAATTGTCCCAAATAACATTTTACTTTAGGAATTTTGCCGTACTCTTTGATGATTTGAATTTCAGGATGCTTTTCGTTAGCTTTCAGGCGATGGCGTAAAATCATCAAAGTGCTATTGATTCCTTCGTGGATATTGGCCTCAACTTTATGTGCCGTATCGGCGCGGGAGAAAGTGCGGAGGGAGGTGCTGATGTTTTTGATGCGATCGCACCCTATTTTCATGGAGGTCAACATTTTGGGCAAATCTTCTACTAGATAATCTAAATCTATTTCCTCTGCTTTCTCAATCAATTCTGCTTCCGGTTGAGGAAACTTTTCTTGATAGAGGCGCAAATAATCAATTAAATCTTGGACTCCAGCATTAGCTTCACTAAGGTTCCCGGCAATAAAACCAACGGGGTTGTTGATTTCATGGGCAACCCCTGCCACTAGATTACCTAATGCTGACATCTTTTCACTTTGGATCATTTGCATCTGAGCTTGCTGAAGTTCATTCAAAGTCTGCTGCACTTGATGATAAAGGCGGGCATTCTCCAGGGCGATCGCCGCTTGGCTAGAGAGAAAATTCAGCACGCTTGAGGCGATCGCGACTAAACACCCCACTGGTTATCCGATTTTCTAGATACAAAATGCCGACCAAATTCCCCTGATTTAGAATTGGCAAGCCCAGCAAACTCTCCGGTTGGTGGTGCTCTAAATAATCGTCAATCACAGGCAGATCAGTTTTGAGGTGATCGATGGCAACTGTTGCTAGGGTGTTTTTGACATACTGAATTAATTTAACCGGAACAGTGGGATTGTTCTCTAGCGGTGACCTTTGCAGGCTAATGTGTTCCCAGGTAGCCATCGCCCGCACTTGCCATTGTCTATCTTGGTAGAGCATCAGTACACAGCGATCGGCTCCCGAGTTTTGTAGCATGGTTTGGGCCAGAATTTGCACCAACTCATCGAGGTCGATCGTGCTAGAGATGACTTGAGAGATTTGCAGCAGGGTCGAAAAATCTAGAGCATGGTTGATGGAGGTGCTTGAGGTAATTTGCTGGCTGCTCGAAGAAATAGAGGAGGTGGTATTGGTGAGCGTGGAGAGGGTTTCAAAAACAGTGAGGGGCTGGACTGTCTCTTGTAAGATGGGGCGCAGCAGATGGGGATAACGTTTTTCTAGGTCATCGGTTTTCGCTTTTGCTCGCCAGCGGGCGTAACAATAGTATGCTTCCTGCATATAGCCTGCAGCGACTTTTTCTTTGCCGCAGTCGAGGTAGAATTTAGCGGCGAGTTCGTGGGCGAGGGCTTCTTCGTTGAGGAATTGGTTTTCTTTAGCGAGTTGAATGGCGCGATCGTAAAACTCAGCAGCCTGCCATTTTTCTTCAGCAACACGAGCCATCTCCGCCTCTAAAAGCAGAAATTTGGACAGACAGTTTGTAAGGATTCAGGTCATGTGAAAAGCAGTAAAACCTATACGGTGTAACCATTTGATCGAATAATCATCAAATATCCATTCTTATTAAGAAACCCTGAAAGCTTTTATTTTCGTACCTATAGCCTTTCTCAGAAAGATGAGGTACTCATGGGCATAGGGCATAGGGCATAGGGCATAGGGCATAGGGCATAGGGCATACCTCACTTTTCTGAGAACCGCTATATTGAGAATCAAGCTGTTGATTTAGCGAAGGCTTTAATTCTAGAAGTCCTTCTGTGACTACGTTTCAGATACCTGAATCCTTACGACAGTTTTCAGGACTGTTATCTGCCCAAACTTGAAGTTGTTCCCGATTCTTCTGAACAACTTGTTGATAATCTTTTCGTTGTTCCTGGGCTGCTACCCCATAAAGTTGCAATACACTCAAAGACTGATAAAAACAATGCAGTACAGGTTGAAATTGCCCATAGAGTGCATTAGAAAACTCTGCCGCAGCTACTAACATTTCATAAGCCTTAGCATAGTCACCATAGGTGAAAAACAAAAATGCTTTAGCGAAATAGTATGTACTACTGCCATAGCCATAGCCAATTTCATTGAACGTTGCTAGTGCCGACTCTTCATCAAATGTTTTAGAGCTAAGGCTATACTTCCCTATCGTTAGCCCTTGCAAATTCTCTAGGAGCTTGCACTGAAGAATTAGGGCAAACGCTGTCGTAATCTCCGTCCGTTCCGCAAAGCTGATGTACTTTTCATGTCGAGCCAGCAAACTGTGAATATCGCTGGAGACGATCGCCTGCTGCCAGAAACTGAACAGAGCACTGTGATGACACCAAGAAAAATCGCCTACCTCCATTGCCCCCTGATAAGCAGCTTGTTGCAGAGCAAGATTAGAACTAACGTGCTTGCGCCAATGGTTGATAAAGTTGCCGAACGACATATAAATTTTGCCATTGAGGGTGGTGTTATTAAATTTTTCATTCACCTTTAACCCTAAAAGTCCAAACTCATAGCCCAATTCATAGTCTTGAAAGCGTTGGCAGAGAATTGTGCCATACCAAACATAAACAAAACCCGCCACATTTGTATTCCCGTATTGCAAACAGAGATTGGTCATGTGTAAAACAACCAAGACTAACAACTCCTGATTAGTTAGGTAAGTGGGCGGTACCATGTTCATTAGCAGTTTTATCTGCATCTGGCGTTCTTCATCGACAATGAGTGGTGCGTCGATTAGTCCTGCAACTGCGCGCTGATTTAAAGTTTTTTTAACTTCCCGAGCCATCCCTTCTAACTCTGCTTCATTTTGCAGAATCGCCAGCTCTAATCCTAATAGTTTTAGTCCTTCGATTCCTACCTAAATCGCTTTTTTATACAGGGCATTATTTTGATAATGAGTTAGCTGGATCGCAATAATTTTGGCTCGATCAAGACTTAATTGGGCATAAATAAATGCTATTTTTATTAAATTTTTCAGCTTCCTCAAAATTACCTGCCAAAAATTCAGATTTAAGGCTTTCTAAATACATTGTAAATGTTAATTTATAAGCAGAATCCCATTTATTAGCTGGTAGGAAACTTAAACCGAAAGCTAGATATCTTGTCGCTGATTCATAAGCAGTTGAGAGTTTAGCTCTCTGCCCTGCAAAGAGGCTAATTTTAGCGAGTTTAGTTCGTTCTTCCTGCTGCGTTATTAGCTCCGAGCCAATGATAAAATGATTAATAATATCGAACACTTCTTCTCCTCTTTCAACCTCTGAAAAATTCGGAAGAAGTAACTGTCCAATTTTGAGATGGGTTGCTTGCTTTTGGTCATCGGGAATTAATGAATAAGCAGCTTGCTGAACCCGATCGTGTAGAAACTTGTAGTGAGGTAATTGAGCGGCTGTCGTTGGCAACGCGGGGCTGGTTGTCCGCTCTTCTTTCCCTATATAAAACTTGTAAATTTCACTCGTTGGTAAGATGAATCCTTCTTGCAATGATTTCCACAAATCCGCAGCAGTTTCTTCCGGCGACTTCTCGCTGACTACCGCCAATGTATTCAAATCAAACTGCGCTCCAATGCACGCAGCCAACTTCAGCACATCCTGAGTTTCTGGCGGCAACTTCTGCAATTGCACCGCCATAAACTCCACTACATCATCGGTGATAGTTAGGGCTTTGACTTTGGCGATATCGCACTGCCACCCCCCTGTTACCCCCCTCTCTCCCCCTTGGGTAAGGGGGGATGTTACCCCTTTCTCTCCCCCTTGGGTAAGGGGGGATGAAAGGGGGGTGGGGTCAAATGCAATCAGCCCATCTTCCTGTAGCGCTCTAAGAAATTGCGTGGCAAAAAATGGATTGCCTTTGGTTTTTTGATAAACTAACTCGGTTAATGGTTGAGCAAGAATGCCATCGCACGAGGGAGCATAACACTTATGCGATGAGTACAAATACTCAGACATACCCTACCCCTCATTAGTCCATAATTAAATATGTTTACCACTATCGCAAAATTATGAATCCAGAGAAACAAAGAAAGCTGCAAGAATATACCAGAGCA
>NZ_JANMZH010000037.1:0-7321 GCF_031383065.1 Microcoleus sp. OTE_8_concoct_300
GCAATGCTCACAACTTCCCTCTTGACTTGGCTGCTGGTGAAGTCACCCCAGTAGCAATGGTTGCTCCTTCTATCAACGGCTAAGTTTTAGTTTTTGATAAACAAAAAGCGCTCCTAGAAATAGGGGCGCTTTTTGTTTGGGGAAAAATATTTTTCTCGGCTAACAGTCAACAGTCAACAGTCAACAGTTGACTACAGACTCCAACTTTTTGAAGTCGTATATTATGGAAAAATGATCGTAAAAGGTAAGTCAGATGGTTGTCGCAATTTCTAAAGCAGGATTGGGTACAGGTGCAGCCTTCCTGTCAAACGTGACATGGGAGACTCTGGAAAATTTGGATGCAGATTTGGCAGGAACCGGGGCGCGTTTAACTTATTTGGATGGGTGTTTAGAAATTATGGCTCCTTTATCTGAGGCCGACGAAGAACCTAAAAACACTTTAGGCCAGCTTTTAGAAATTTATATGCGGATGAGAAACATCCGTTTCTACGGGCGCGGCAGTACAACCATCGGGATGAAGGACTTGGGTGCACGGAAAGAACCAGATGAGTCTTATTGTTTGGGTACGCGCAAGTCGGTTCCAGATTTGGCGATCGAGGTGACAGTGACGAGTGGTGGACTTGATACGCTGGAGATATATCGTCGGGTGGGAGTGCAGGAGGTTTGGTTTTGGGAGGATGGTGTAATTTCGGTTTATTGCTTGCGTCCAACGGGATATGAGTTGGTTAGTAAGAGCGAACTGTTGCCGGATTTGGATTTGCGATCGATCGAGTTTTATTCGCGGATGGCAGACCAATATGATGCGGTGAATGCTTTTATGCGATCGTTGTAGAAATTGATCCGAGTAATTCTGTGGTTTAATTGGGTTGCGATCGGGTGAAATTACCCAGAGCTTATATAAGATTTAACTTGCACTGAATGTATGCTTTGAATACGGGATTGAGAAGAAACATCGATCGCCCTCCTACTAACACTTTTTCCACTAAGCCGCGCCGCGCTAAAGATTGTATTGCTTGCCAAAATTCTGATTGGGATAAGTCACTATCAGTAGGTTGTCGTAAAATATCTACAGCTTCATTTTGACTGGCTAACCAGTATAAAACCTTTTTTTCTGAGTCTGATAAACGCTCTAGGTGAGATTCTAAAAGGGGTTCTAAGTCACCTAAAAATATATCTGTTTCATCTGCTAAAAACTGGGAAACGCTACCGTCAAATAATTCGACAATGGTTGAAGCGATGATATTTAGCCAGGAAGGATGACCTTGATAAAGGGCGATCAAGTCTGACCATTTTTCCTCATCTGTCAATTCTTTTTCTATAAGAATTTCTGTCGATTGTTCCCCTAACCCTTTGAGGTGTAAAGTTCGTGCGGGTCGGTTTACTGCTTCTAAAGCAGTAATTTCTCTGGGTTTTTCCCAACTGAGGAGGATTAAACAACTCTGATGAGAGGATGTGGCAATTTGTTTGAAAAATTTGCCGTAGTCTTCATAGTCTGTTAAATATTGACCTGCTAATTGATTGCTTTTAAAAATATTCTGTACGTCATCAAGGATTACTAAACAGTGAGAAGATCGGAAATAATCGATGATTGTGGGTAATGGGGGTTGTTGCGATCGCCCAAAAAATTGCTTGAGTTCGGTTTGGAGGGTTGAAAGTGTGGGTGTGTTGGTGAGGCTTAACCAAATAATATAATCAAATTCGGTTTGAGTTTGTTCGATGAGTTTGAGGGCGATCGCACTTTTGCCAATTCCACTTAAGCCGTAGATGGTAATCAAGCGGGTGTGGGCTTGTAAAATCCATTGTTTGAGGGTGGAGAGTTCTGAGGTGCGATCGTAAAAGTAAGGGAATTCGGGTGCTTCTGTTAAATTGATTATGGGCGATCGCTCTTTATTTTGGGGAGAGTCAGGGGGTGAGGGCGATCGGTTTTGTGTATCTTTAATAGTTTGTATAAATTGACCACAAATAACATTATCAATTTGTAATAAAGAGTCATGCAAATGAGAAATGTTAGAAACTATATGCTTTTTCTCTAACTTGGAACGAAAATTAAATTTATTAAGGTCTTCTCCTAATTCTTCACGCAACTTTTCCCATAACTTAGCCGCTTCTTTTTTAACGTGAGATTCACTACAATTAAACTCTTTAGCTATTTGAGGATATTTTTGCCTTTGCCAAACACCCGTCAGTATTGCTTCCTGTATAGGTGTGAGATGTTCTCCAGTTTTGTCAACAATCAAATTATTCACCCACTGTACAACATCTTCAACATTCTTCATGAGTAGATACAAAGAGATATTGAGTGTACTATATTATACCAAATCCTACTTTGTCAACCGAATCCTACTAAATTCTACTAAATTGGTTCAGGATGGTTAGAAAAATTGGGTGCTAAATCCGACCGTTTTGAGTGACCAAAGTTAAGGACAATCAAATAAAATTTATTAAAGCCATAAAATAATCACAATTACTATGTCCAATTTATTGTTTCCCGAATCTCAACCAAGTTGGGAAGATAACAATCCAATAAATATTTTGCCCGTTAGTTCAAATGTAGTCAACATAGCCTTAACTGGTGCTAAATCGGAGTTACAAAAGTTTTTCGCTTCGCCCACTGCTTTAGAAAAACTAGATCGAGTCTTTGATATTACCGATCCAAGCGCGGCTCATATATTAATTGAAAATTCCGCAGCAGGCATTTTTGAACAAATTCCCCATCTGCAAATTGTCAATGATGCAGCCATGAATGGGGCACAGGGAGCTTTTTCCCAAGCTACAAACACCATCTATTTATCAGATTCCTTGGTGCGCGGTGACAGCCTGAAAGTTCAAGAGGTTCTGCTTGAGGAACTAGGACACAAGTTTGATACTTTGCTCAATCCTGGTGGGGATACTTCTGGGGATGAGGGAGAGTTGTTTAAGCAGGTTGTCTTAGGTTTACCTCTAAGTGACCCAGAGTTGCTGCGGATTCACACAGAGGATGATGCCGGTACTATTATTGTTGATAATCAGCTTATCCCTGTTGAGCAATCCTACAATAGCGTAGTTACTTCATCACCTGGGTTTACAAAGACTCGAGGCGGGTGGACGGATAACAATAACTATCCTCGTTTGACAGGTGATGTCAACGGTGATGGCAGTGCTGACATTGTGGGCTTGGGGTACACTGATGTCTATGTCTCCTTCGGTAATACTAATGGCACTTTTGGCGATCCTATTGCCTCTTCTCCACCCTTGACGAAAACTTTAGGCGGCTGGACGGATAACAATAACTATCCCCGTTTATTGGCGGATGTGAATGGTGATAATATGGCCGATATTATCGGTTTTGGTTACAATGACGTGTTTGTCTCTTTGAGCAATGGCAATGGCACTTTTGGCTCTGCTATTGCCTATAGTATTGGCTTGAATAAAAATGTAGGTGGCTGGACGGATAATAATAATTATCCCCGTGTAGCCGGTGATGTGAATAATGATGGTAAGGCTGATTTGATTGGCTTTGGTTATAGTGATGTTTTCGTCTCCCTATCTGGAAACTAGTGCGAGTTCGCCGCCGCCACCTGTTTGGGAAACCCTCTAGCTTTAGGTTCTTACATGGTCAGCCAAGAATTTGGTTCACGTCATACTGGTATTGATTTAGCGCGATCTACAGGAACTCGCCTCGAAGCAGCAAGAAGTGGAAATGTAGTGTTTGTTGGTAAAGATCAGTACGGTGGTAAGTACATAGACATCGATCGTGGTGGTGGTCTCAAAACCCACTACTTACACCTCTCAATTTTTGCAGTTAGTGTTGGGAATGTGGTTAATGACGACACGAAGATAGGTGAAATGGGTAGCACAGGATTGTCAACAGGATCTCACTTACATTTTGACGTCTGGCAAAATGGAGTACGTCAGAATCCCAGAAATTATCTCAGCTTTTAGTGGTCGTGATAGTAGTAGGGTACGTCACCTTGCAATTTTTTACCAAAACGATCAATTATTGCCGGTGACACATCCTACATCTGTTGATAATCCAATTGCGATCGCCCCTCATCTACTATACCCAGTAGCAGAAGCAGCGCGATCGCACTTCTTCAACAACCTCGACCCCACTTTATGGGATGAAAAGCCGACTTACACCCATATAGCCATTAATACCAAGCACAATCTCAATTAGACGCTCAACACAACGTTCTCGATATTCCGAATCATTCAGTAATCTAAGCTGTTGAGCATTTAAATAGAATGTCAACAAACAATCTAAGTCTTGTGGGGTGGGCGTCTCGCCCGCCCTGAATATGCAATTTAAATGCGTGACAGCTTATCAGCGTTGCCAATAGTAATCACAGGTAATGAATTCTGGGTATTTTCTTCGCGCATTACTTGTTCCAACGAATCCTTGCCTTTCATGCTGCGATTAGCTGTCAGCAAAATCATCTGATTTTCTTGAGCAAGTCGCCAAACTACTCTGTCATCACTATCGATGGGCAATTCCATTTGTGCAAAGGTCACAAAACGAATTGGGATGATATCAAGCCAACCTTGATTAGCAATAGATCCCAAGAAAATTATGGCGTGTCCGTTGAGATTATGATCTATCAAAAAAATCATGCTTTAGCCTCACGTTTTGCCTTGGCTGCTCGCAATTTTTCCCATGCAGCTTCGGTTCCTGGTTTGGGTAGTTGGGTGGCAATTCGGGCAATGAGATCGCGATTTTTTTCTTCATAGTACAGCCGCAGTTCTTCAGCTTCCTTAAGCACCATTTGATACTCGGCTTCAACGGTGGCGCGATTTTCCTCAATATAAGCTAAAGCCACATTAATTTGTTCTTCTGTAAGGTCAAACAATCCTCTGATAAACTTAGGTGGATATTGAGCCGTCACATAGTCCATGATGTCGTAGATGGTGATGCGCGTACCTGCGATCGTCAGTCCTCTTTCTGTACGGATGATAGCTGTTTGTTCGTTGGATATGCTTGTCATCTTTATAGCCTCCTAGAAGTTATTTTTATATTACTAGCTGATTACCAGCAATTTTCGGATTCGGTCTTACTAGCTGTCTAAGTTAAATTATCAATACTACTCGCCATTTTCCTGAGTACGATCGCACTTTGATTAAAAAGCCAGTTTTTGAAATAACTCCGCAATCGGGAGAGTAAAACCGGGGACGATTTCTTCGCCATCTAGGGATTGAGTAGACTTGAGGAGGCGATCGGGTTCTTGGGACGATCGATAAACTAACACATACTGTTCTTGAGGATGAATCACCCAGACTAAACGCGCCCCATTCTCGAAATATTCTACGAGTTTGTCGTGAATTTCTGCCACTGTATTGCCAGGAGAAAGGATTTCTACGGCAAGATCCGGCGCACCTTCTAGGAAGCCATCGGGGAGATCATCTAGCCCTTGTAGCCGTTCTTTTGCCATGAAGGAAACATCGGGCGATCGCTTGTTTCCTGATTTCATCTTAAAAGCAGTGCTGGAGTCGAACATCGCGCCTAGCTTTTGAATGTGGACATACCCACCGAGCAAAATCATCAAGATACTGCAAACATAACCGTGTTTTGCACCCGAGTTTCCCATATCAATTAGTTCTCCATTTACAATTTCATACCGATGTCCATCTCGGTTGAGTGCCATGAATTCGGCATCAGTCCAGATTTTTTGCTCCGCTGGGGTTTCAACTTGGTTTTCAGTGAGGTTTGACCTTTGGTTTTGAATTAGAGTAGCCATAGCTTTCTCCTAAACTTATATTTCTCGTTAAATAGAATCCATTTCAACCTCTAAAAAATCGCCCTTAAAAATTAATCCGGCGAGAGATTTCCGACATCGGAAGTTCTATATTTAAACTGTGCAGGACGATCGCCCGATCGAGCCGATCGCAAACTTGCCATTGCCAGCGCTCGCTACTTGGGCGATCGCCATTATAATATTGCTCAATATAGGGTTCAGCTTGACTGACGAGCAAATATTCACAAAAACTAGCAAGAGAGCGATATTTTCTGAACTTTTCACCTCGATCGTAGCCTTCAGTAGAGGGCGAAAGAACCTCAACAATCAGTAAAGGATTGAGAATTTCATCCGTGCGATCGCCATTGAATTCTGGTTCGCCATTGATGACCATCAAATCAGCATAGGTTCCGCACCGATGTTGGGGAATCCAAACCCGCAAATCGCTGTTATACAAGCGAAAATCGGTATCTCTCAACAAAAAACCCAAGTAAATTAACAAGTTACAGGCGATCGCGCTGTGGGCTTCTGAACCTCCTGACATAACGATAATCTCTCCGTTACAGTATTCGTGACGTTCTTCGGCCGTTTCCTCGATCGCCCGGTATTCATCTGGAGTAAAGCGAGTCTTTGTCGCATCTGGAAGATTTGGCGGGTTGGTTTGAGTAATAACCACGATCGCACCTCCTAAATAATTACACCTTAAATAATTATGGCTTACAGTTAGATAGTTTTCCTAACCCAGAGGCGTTTTCCTGGATTCTATTTAAATTCCATAAAAAACTTTCCATGCCTTTGTCCGCTTCTGCTTCACAGGCGCTAAATTCTAGCTTTCCTTTTACTTCTCACACTCAACTGCTTTGTAATCGATGTATAATAATGCAAAGCAAAAAGTAGATTAATTACAAAAAATACCACAGTTAAAACAAAGGTAAAAAAAGACATAAACGACAGTCGGGAAATCATCGTAAATATCGCCAAAATGATTGAGCAAAGCCCAAAACCGGAAGCAAAAGAACTTAAAAGCAGCAACCGCACCTTAGACATAGTTTAATTTAAAGATTATCAGTAAAAAACACTCTTGGCAGCTACAGATGAGTGCCAAATGATACTTATTACTATATAGCGGAATTGCTCAGTTCCGCCAAAGGCAAAAGGAATGCTTTCCTAAAAAGGTTTGAATTCTACAGAAAAATACAGCCCGCGCTCTTGCCAACTTCGATCGCTCGACTTAAGACCAATCAAAGGAATTCCCCCGCCTCCGCGAGCATTCCACCTCTGGCCGTACTGCCACCGCCACCCCAATCCCGCTGACAGCAAAGAATCCGCTTCTACAGTCGCCCTTCCCCCGCTATTTGTCCTAACATTGCCAAAATCCACAAACGGCGTCACCTGCAAAACTCCTTGTTTGTCGCCGGTGCGCACAATCCGATACCACAACTCGGCTGAACCAAAAATCCCGCCCCAAGGCCAGCACAGCATCCTGACGGTAGCCCCGCATTAGACCTCTTGCAAAAATAACTAGGACGGGGCAGATTGCCAACCCACAAGAAATTTTTTTTTTTGTGGGTTTGGGAAGGTGCCCGAGCAAAAAATTTATTTAAAGGACATTT
>NZ_JANMZH010000077.1:0-2748 GCF_031383065.1 Microcoleus sp. OTE_8_concoct_300
TCTTTGACGCACTTGATGATGTCTGCTTTCGCGATAAATTCGGTTTAGCAATTTCAATGAAAGTGGATTAATGTCTCGAAGTAAAAACATATAAAACCTCTTTAAATAAAACTTGATGTTTTTAGTATATCATATTATTTAATTTGTGTAATTAATTTTGTTTGACTACTTATCTGCAATTGATTGAGACACTCCTGAATTGCCCCAACGGTGAGGAACCGCAGATTTTACAGGCTAACTTAGAATTGGTAGATTCGGGGTTTCTGCAAGTTTGCGAGGTAGTAGCAGAAAACCTGGCAGAGGAAGGACAGGAAAATCACGCTAATTATTTACGGAATTTGGCCAGTCAGCTAGGGCAATTATTGGAGATGAACGATGACGGAGATAGCGATAACTCTGAAGGTGAAAATCCCCAAGAGTATGCAAACTTTATCCGAGAATTATTGCAAGCAGAACAAGATAGCAACAGCGAGATAAAAGTAATTTACCCCATGCTGGCCGGGCGGCAACATCTCCTTAATGACCGTTTTGCCGAGATTTTACACCAAGAGGCCCAGAAGTTAATTGCCGACAAACATCCTGAAGCAATTGAATCTATTCTCGTCCGCATTGGAAACTTGAGTAATCATATTAGTGACTTTCCGCTGGGGAAAAGAGCGAATAATATTGAAATTGCCATTACCGGTTATCAAATACTTTTAAATAATTGGGAACCGGGAAGCGAAAATTGGGCAACGACGCAAAATAATCTGGCAGCAGCCTACACTTACAGAATCAGGGGAGAGAAAGCAGAGAATATCGAACTGGCGATCGCATCTTGCACTGCTGCATTAACCGTCCGCACCCGCGATGCCTTTCCCCAAGATTGGGCGGCGACGCAAAATAATCTGGCAAATGCCTACAGTGACAGAATCAGGGGAGAGAAAGCTCAGAATATCGAAGTTGCGATCGAATATTTCACTGCTGCATTAACCATCCGCACCCGCGATGGCTTTCCCGAAAAATGGGCTATGACGCAAAATAATCTGGGAGAAGCCTACCGTAACAGAATCAGGGGAGAGAAAGCTCAGAATATCGAAGTTGCGATCGCATATTACACTGCTGCATTAAGGGTCCTCACCCCCGATGCCTTTCCCGAAAAATGGGCAACGACGCAAAATAATCTGGCAAATGCCTACAGTGACAGAATCACGGGAGAGAAAGCAGAGAATATCGAAAGTGCGATCGCATCATATACTGATGCATTAACCGTCCTCACCCCCGATGCCTTTCCCGAAATATGGGCAACGACGCAAAATAATCTGGGAGAAGCCTACCGTAACAGAATCAGGGGAGAGAAAGCTCAGAATATCGAAGTTGCGATCGCATCTTACACTGCTGCATTAACAGTCCGCACCGGCGATGCCTTTCCCGAAAAATGGGCTATGACGCAAAATAATCTGGCAAATGCCTACTGTCACAGAATCAGGGGAGAGAAAGCAGAGAATATCGAACTGGCAATCGCATCTTACACTGCTGCATTATCCGTCTACACCCGCGATGCCTTTCCCGAAAAATGGGCTATGACGCAAAATAATCTGGCAAATGCCTACTTATACAGAATTAGGGGAGAGAAAGCAGAGAATATCGAACTGGCGAAAAAGTGTTACCACAATGCTTTAACTATCAGAACTTGCGAGGCTTTCCCACAAGAACATACAGTGACTTTATCTAATTTAGGTAATCTTTACCGAACTAACCAGCAATGGCCACTCGCTTATGATACCTATGCCCCAGCGATTGAAACAGTAGAATTTTTACGGGGTGAGATTCAATCTGGGGATGAAACCAAACAGAAATTAGCCGAAGAATGGAATCAACTCTATCTGGGCATGGTAGAAGTTTGCATCGAACTGGAACGCTACACCGAAGCCATAGAATACGCCGAACGCAGCAAAGCCCGCAACCTTGTAGAACTCTTTGCCAACCGTGACATCAAACCTAAAGGCAATATCCCCGAAACTGTTCTCAACGAACTCTCGCGGCTGCGTCGAGAAATTGAGGCCGAACAGCGACAACTGGAAATCGAACAGATAAACCGTAACAGTAATGGTGGCAGAATATTGGGAGAACCCAGCCTCAAAATCGACAGCATAACCACTAGCCGCGATTCTACTCATCTCACCAAATTGCGTAAACAACTAGATGAATTGATTGCTCATGAAATTACATCAATTGATCCTGATTTTAGCCTAACCCAAAAAGTTAAGCCCATCCTCTACAAAGACATTCAAACTCTGACAGGTGAAAACACCGCTATTCTTGAGTGGTACATCATGGGCGATAAATTTCTAACTTTCATCATCACCCCGCAATCCCCAACACCAATAATCTGGCAATCTTCAACAGCAGACTTTGAAGCCTTAATAAATTGGGATAACGAGTATCAGAAAGACTACAAAGAGATCAAACCCCAATGGAAGCAAAAACTAGCCTCCCGCCTCCAAAACCTAGCTGAGATTTTGCATCTTGATGAGATTTTAAAGAATATTCCGAAACCATGCGATCGACTGATTTTAATTCCCCATCGCTTCCTGCATCTTTTCCCCCTTCATGCGTTGCCAATCTCCCACCAAAGGGATTTTGAAAGCGGATGCACCGATGAAATCGATTCTTCTATCACTGTATCCCTGTCCAAATCCGAATCGTGCCTTCTCGACTTATTCCCTGGTGGAGTCAGCTATGCCCCCAGTTGCCAACTACTGCAAC
>NZ_JANMZH010000106.1:0-37496 GCF_031383065.1 Microcoleus sp. OTE_8_concoct_300
AATAAAAACTTTTTATCGTTTTAAAAATAATATAAATATTTTGTTGTGTGGGGCCCCCCCCCCCACAACACTGGCGGGGCGGCACGCCCATCCCACAAGAACCATCAAATTGTAAGTTATTTTATTCTCATTCCTAATCTAAAATCCAAAATCTAAAATCTAAAATCCCTCAGCTGCCAAGTTGCTGATACTTTAATACTCAGGGCTGCCGAAACCGGGTTTTTTACTGAAATACTGCATCCGGGCCTTTAACACTGGTAAAAAACCCCGTTTCTTTCGTATTTATGGGTAAGTCCTATTAATCTAAAATCCAAAATCTAAAATCTAAAATCCCTCAATGGTGGAACGTGTAATTAAAACGGGTGTTGGGTGGCGTTTGGGATGGAACCCCCAGGCGCAGGAGTTTAAGGGTTTGGTGGCTGGCGACGGTTGGGCGATCGAACTCACGGAGGCTGAGTTAAACGATTTTTGCCGATTGTTGGGACAATTGGCGGCCACAATCAGTCAAATGGCCTCTGAGTTAATGGACGAGGAAAAAATCGCCATTGAAGCCGAAAGCGATTTGCTGTGGGTGCAGGTAGAAGGCTATCCCGAAGCTTACAGCGTGCAGTTGATATTGAATGCTGGCCGTCGCGGTGAGGGTTTTTGGCCGGCGGCTGCGGTTCCGAGTTTGGTGCAGGCCGCAAAAGTTTTAAAAGTTTTTTGACTTTTTCGGGAATTCCATGCTAAGCTGTTAAAGCTGTCGGGGCGTAGCGCAGCTTGGTAGCGCACTACTTTGGGGTAGTAGGGGTCGTGGGTTCAAATCCCGCCGCTCCGATTGTGATAAAACCTTCTCTAGGAGAAGGTTTTGTTGTTTTAGGGGTTTTTGCAGATTTTTGCTATTCTCCTGCTTGGGGTGACACAGAATGTCAGTCTGTAGCTGACAAAATCCTGATTATCAAGACTTTGGTTGAGGAATTTTTTCTAGGGATGGCGATCGGTCTGCAAAGCATAGTTAAATAAGAGCTTTCCCCAGCGGCCTAGTCTGGGGGAAGCTCCCTAGCTACCAGAAAAAAAAGAAATCCTAGACAAAATAGAAAATACCTAGCCCAATATACCCTACGGGCGGCAATGCACTACTTTGAGAAATCGCTTTTCTCTCTAAACTTTTGGGGCAGCCCTCACCAAAGCATCACTGAGGCTTCGCCACCAGCCAAGTTAGAGTATGAGCGGATTCTCAGCACATACCGCCGACCTTTATAAAGCCGAATTTTGATTTGTGCATTCAAGTCTTTGCCACTGTCGTCGTCACCAGCAACATATTTCAGGTCACCACTGTGATCCTCGAAAAGAACCATGACTGTATCCATTTCTCCGAAGGTTGCAATTGTATAGCTTCGGGTAGCAGCGGGGTTGATCGCAAAGTTTTTCTGTTCAGCAGGCGCCAGGGATAGAATCTCCGAACGGAAGGGTTTAAGTTCTGTATAACTCGACTCATCAAGCGGGGGATAGAATAATCGTACCTGCAACACATCCTGCTCAGAAAGTCCGCCTGGAGGGTTTAATCCGTTCTGGTACTCCACAGGTTTCTCAATGAGTCCCGCTGCAAAAGCGTAATGCATGATTGAGTTGGGATCCCACTTTGACCCCTCAACTTCTCCTGTTGCAACCTTTCGGAGAATATTATAAAAAGTTGTATCTCGGTCCCAATTGTTAGGAGGAGCAGCAAAATATTTATAAACGGCTTCTTCGTCCCATACGATACCTGCAAACGGGTTTTGGTGCTCATGAGGGAAACCTAAGGCGTGGCCGATTTCGTGAACAGGGACATCTACCCCACGGGGATCAGCCCGAAGATCCCAGCCGAAGTTCATGGTTCGCTCGCCTTGCTTAGGAATATCGATCGTATCGCGGCCAACATATGACCAGGCTCCATCCCCTTGGACAAAGCCGATTCGTATCTCTGCCTCGCTGATGTTCCGAACTTCCTCAAACTTGATACCAATCCCTACCTTTTTCCAAACCTCAAACCCCTGCCGGACAATGTCCTTCTGCTCATTCCCGCCTGAATTAGGACCACTCTCAAAAAAGTAATAACGTAATTTTGTACCGTTAACCCACTTCTTCGCGATTGCCCGTATTAGACGAGCACGCTCCGGCGACACACTCGGATCGAAAGTGCGTGGAGGAACCTTTGGCAAAGCACAAAAATTGTGTGCTTCCTTAGCTGATGGTGCGCCACCTGGGGCAACTTTGATTCCGAGCTGAGCTTCAATTTGTTCGATGCGTTTTAGTAATTGCTCAACTTGATAAGAGTCCATTTGTGAAATTTTATTCATGACAAATTCCTCCAAAGTGAATACCTAGAGACTTTAAGTCCAAAGGTGTGCTGAATCCCGGCAAAATTCTTTCCAAAGAACCAGCTATTTTGAGAATGTTTATTTTCATCTATCTGAATCAAGTGGGAGCACAGGAGATTCAGGAAAGAGAAACTGCAACCCGGTCAGCCATGACCTAGATAAATGCTAGCTGTTGAGCTTGTGTAAACTGACTTAAATCCTTGTGAAACCCTGATTTATTTTTATAATGATGAGTCTGGACGGATAGATTTCCTACCCTCAATATCCCCTGAGGAGATGGCGATCGCACTGTACAGGGAACTCGTACTCCCCATTCTAGTTTTCAGCTTTACACTGTAAATGATTAATAGTCTGGACAGTTTTTAGGTCGTAGCCTGAAACCCTTGATTTACGGCTAAGCAGATGGATGGCCCAATCGCCCTGAAACCCTTATTCTACAGTTGCCAATTACACACTATCCGAAATATTGATATGAATAATTGACAATAGCTTGTGAGAGCTTGCTGCATAGCCTTTATAGGCTAGCAAATAAAACTGTGCCTAGTGGGGGTCGTCGGCTCAAATCCCGGCGCTTTGATCGACCAAACCCGCGTAATGAAGCGGGTTTGGTAGTTTTTGTAAAGATTTTCCCTCTTTGGCAATGATTAAA
This sequence comes from Microcoleus sp. OTE_8_concoct_300, assembly GCF_031383065.1. Lineage (NCBI taxonomy): Bacteria > Bacillati > Cyanobacteriota > Cyanophyceae > Oscillatoriales > Microcoleaceae > Microcoleus > Microcoleus sp. OTE_8_concoct_300. Next base: position 2,989 of record NZ_JANMZH010000106.1, read on the forward strand.
CAATCCCTGCCAACTTTAGACAGCATATCTGGAAATGCTGATGTGTAGTTGCCATCTTTGTCTACAATCCTGGGGAGTGTATATCGGCTGTCAGGAGGTCTGCCGAAAAAGGAGTTTCTTCGATACTAGATATCTCGATTCGGAGTGAGCGGATCTCGATCGATCAAAAAATCTACAAGCCACTGCGGCACACACCATCCAAATACTATCGGCGTGATCTGCCTATGCTGCAAATTTGCATCGGAGAATCGGCACAAGTAAGTGAAGCGAGAAAATTTGACTAAATAAACTAACATCCGTCCCGCCATTGATGAATGAAATGTCCAGATAACAGGGTCAAAAACGCGCAGCAATAACGTCCGTGGGTCAGCATTCCAGCCTGAACTGTACATCGTCAAACAATCGTCTGGTAAAACATTCCCGTCCATAAAAAGATACCTTGCAGGACTTCGGGTAACTCGGCTGGATGTTCTACTGTCATCGAATTCGCGATGTCTTTTAGTTGCTTTTTTTCGATTAATAGGCAATACGCTTGGGCCCGAGCGCGATCCCCCCTAGCCCCCCGACTATCAGGGGGGGACAAGAACTTACTCTTGCGTCCCCCGTATTAAGGGGGATGCTGCAAGGGATCTCGCCCGGAATAAACAGTTTTAACCCAAGCGTATTGGATGAATAGGGTATTATTCATCATCAAAATAGTTGTAATACCAAATCCGGTGGCATCGTAATTGATATTACCCACAGTCAGGAGACGACGCCGTGCCATTTCCCTACAATCAATGGGGCGATGGTTACATCTCTCATCTAGGGCGGGGAATTATTTTGGGGTAGGGAAACGGCACGGTGCGGTGTCCAGAGTTGCCTAGGAACGGATTTTTGCGAGTTAATTTATGCTGTGGATGAAGACTAAAGTCCTCACTACAAACCGAGCTTTTGGATTGATTACCGCTGCAAGTTAGGCTCACAGGAGCGGCGAACTTTGCCTACGGTACTCACGACATCCACTAGCATCTTGAGTGCGATGTCTTTACCGGGGCAAATCCGTCCCGCGCTACGATCGCCCACCGAATGAAATCCCATATGAAAAGGGCACAGATTCTCCCGCTTAGGGTTGAATTCGTATACCGTAGAGCCCCAGAAACTCCCGTCTAGCAGCCCCAGACTGAGCGGTATTAGTACCTTGGTTCCTGCGGGGAAAGTGCGCTCTTTGCCCGCTACGGTTGCGGTGAATGGCTCTGTCGCGACTCGGTGCGTGGCAATGACGGGGGCCGCGAGGCGGCCGCATTCCAGGAGGAACAGCTCGATCGACTGGCGATCGTCCAAATCGAGCTGATCCCAAAAATCAGTCGGGTTAATTTCGGCCGTCTGCTGTCCTTTATAGGCGGGGAGAGAGTGATATCCCATTGCCGTGTAGCCTAGCTGCAGGGGGCCTTGGAGTCCCGCTATCCCTATAATCGATGTCATCAGCTTTGCCAATTCCCGCTTAGTCATGCCGTTGTTTTCCGAGCTCTCCTGTTGGAAGTCGGCTAAAGCTGGGGAATTCTCATAGATAGTCGCTGCGCGCTCGATTAGAGCCGATAAATCTCCATGTCCAAACAGGTTTAGGCTTTGCAAAAGGCTGCCGATGACGGCGAAGTAGTGCAGCGGGCTTTGGCGGATGTAATGTAAATCGGTGAGGAGCCCGATCGACTCCTCGTCGTCTGGGTTAATCCCAAAGATGACGTAGTGCACGTATCGGACTAAAAATCTCTTCCAACCGCGCTTGACATCGGTAAAAAACGCTCCCCCCGTACCGTGCGGCATCTCGGTATAATCTGCTGCTAGCTGATCGAGCAACCGTCGGGCAATTTCGTCTCCCTGGCGATCGGTTGTGGCACTGTTGAAGAGATACTTCTGCATACAGCTTCTGAATGCCGCATGGTGGCTGCTAGCGTCAGTTTCGCGATCGGACAGAGACAGCAGGAAAAGGTTCCTACCGCCGACATCTTGGTTGGGCGTGCGATCGGGATCGAGTACAATAGTACCCAGCCGCCATCCGCGCGCCTGGGGCGATGTGAGTGCTTTTTCCAGCGTTGCAAACTCGGACATTACGACTTGCCCCGCGCAGCAAAAATTGGCTCCGAAAGCCAGCCGTTTTACTTGTAAATACGTGGGTTCGTTGGCAATCAAACCCTCAATCAGGGCGATCGGTGGTAGCAGCGTTTTGCTAAGACTTTCTTCCGGGTTTTGCAAAGCCCAAGCCTGAAACTCGTTCAGTGCCGGGTTCATGAGCGATGAGAAAATAGTATCTAAATTTAGGTTCATCATAATTCCTCCGAGCTCCACTGGCTATAACGCGCTTTGCATTTAGCAGCAACAGGGTATTGAGCAGCAATTGAGCCGGATTCAATACCCCGAAAATTGCCAAAATCAGTAAGTATAACTATAGCCATTTTTATTTGTAAACGCAGTGGCAATATAGATATAGTTGTACTGAATATGTCTTCGCCTAAGTGTAGCCTTGGTCCGGAGACTTGGTGTAATATCAAGTCCGGTTAATTACTTATAAATCCTATACGGGCATCGGGCATCGGGCATCGGGCATGATGGGACAAAAGTATTATAACTATTCAACCGGACATGATATAATTTATAACGATTCCTGGTAAGTATATCTACTTTCTGCAACTAAAGTATTACCCCCAATATCTGAGAGTCGCACATAAACCCGAGTTATGTGCGACTACTTGCTATTATAGCAACCGCCAAGACGGTTAGGACGTTGTTAATGGCTGAAACGATTGATTTTATTTCTTATTTCTTATTCCTTCTTCCTTCTTCCTGACATCCGTTACATCCGTTACATCCGTTACAGAATCCGTTGCCGAACTTCCTTCTTCCTTCTTCCTGCTTCCTTCTGCTATAGCTTCAGCCAAAATCGGCGACATTAATTAGACTGGCACTCACCCCATTCAGAGCAGCTAAAATTTCTCCGTTTACTAACGAACGGATGAAAGTTGTACTGTTTTCTTGAGTAAGGGACAGTTGCGAAAAAGTAAGATTGTTGCCTAGAGAAAGCAAATCTTTACCGTCTTCAAAATCCAAGATAATATCGATACCAGAATTGGGAGATAGCAAGAAGCGATCGTTGCCATCACCTCCCGTCAAACTATCATTTCCCAAACCGCCAGTCAGCAAATCATCACCCTTACCTCCCAGCAGAATATCGTTGCCATCGCCGCCGTTCAAAATATCAGCACCGCGATTGCCAAACAAGGCATCATCACCGCTACTTCCGAACAAATTATCGCTACCTTTGCCGCCGAAAATAGTGTCATCCCCCAGGGCTCCATCGAGGGAATCATTGCCCCCCATACCCATCAAAACATTATTTTCGCCGTCGCCAGTCAGGGTATCGTCGCCATTTGTACCGATAATTTGATCGGGAGAATTGCTGCCCAAATCCGCATCGCCGCTGACAATAGGAGTCGCAATCCCAGCAGGTAATATCACAGCTTGAAGTTTGGTATCTAAAGCAGCGCCAGTATTCTCAGTAACTACCTGGGAAATTGTCTTAGTTCCCGCACCGACTGCTTTGAAGTCTTGAGCTGTTGCGCCCAAAGCTACTTGTTGAACGCGGGCGACTGCTTGAGTAATTGATGTTTCTGTTGGGTTGGAGACAGCGGAATCAATGAGCTGATTTGCTGTTGCCATTACTGTCGCAGCTTCCGGAACAACTGGTAATAGTTTTTGGATAGTGAAACTAGGGTCAAACTGTTGAATGTTAGCAACAGCTTGCTGAATTATTGGTTCTAAAGCTGCTGAATAACTCAGGTTTAAAACAGTACCTGATTCAATAGAAGCCGTAATTGAACTAACAACAACCTTGACAATATCGGTATTGGCTGCACTGGAAACACCGTCAATCAAAGCGGCAGTTTGAGTAATGAAGTTTTGGACTTTCACCATTTCTGCCAAAACTTGGACACCGCCCGGTAAATTGTTGTTGGTGGCTTCTATGGGGTCGAAGCTAGTCAGGTCAATTTCAGCGGGAATCCCCAGAGCAGATTTGACCAGAGATTGTGCTGTTTCCGGTGCAACTCCTTTGTCGATTAAGTCAGCGACTAAGCTGGTTAAGAGGGTGACCACAGTAGAATCTGGTGGTGCGGTGACTGGTGTTTCTAGGGGTAAGCCGGTGGCGGTGTCAGTGCCTCCAGTAGCAACTAAATTACCTTCTGATGGGTCTATTTCTCCGTTTTTGTTGGTGTCGAAAGTCTCGAAGGGAATATCGAGATTATATTTACCGCTGGCATCGGTAATGGTGGATGGTTCGTTGGTATCTTTGATGCCGTTTTTGTTGGCATCTAAGAAGACACTCGCCCCAGAAATGTAACCGTCGATGACCCTGCCATCTCCTCTTTTTACTACGTGGATTATCTGGCTGGCACTCGCACCATAAGGGTCTGTTGCTGTTAAGTTCGCATAAAATTCTTGCCAGTTGCTTGGGATAGTTCCGGTGAACTGGATGGTGTTTGCGGCAGAGTTAAACGACAATCCAAGCCAACTGCTGTTCGGATTGCTCTGTAATGAGCTGCCGTCAGACCGGGTTAGCGTGTAGGTGAGTAGGTCGCCATCCGGGTCTGTGTAGACGTTAGGAACGTCTACATTGAGACCAGTGAGTCGATTTCCCAATCTAATCTTCTCTTGTGGCGGGCGATTGCCAATCATGAATCCAGCCAAAGCCATCACATTGACGCGCTTGAAGTTGGAGCCGGTATGGTTAACATTGTCGTTTTCGTTGTCGCCGTCATTAATAGTGACACCGGTTGATTTCACAATCCTGGCGAACTCGCTTGGTGTCAGTCGCCGGCCTAATTCTTGCTGTGCTAACTGTTGGGCTAATACTGCAATGCCCCCAATGTGGGCTGTAGCTTGACTGCTACCGTGATAGGTACTTCTCTCGTTTATATCGCCATCTTTGCCAGCCCCGGTGATAGGTGCTCCCGGAGCAAAAACAGTGGTTAATTGCCCGTTACGCTGAGAAAATGGAGCAATACGATCGCGATCGGTAGTATAAGCCGTCGCAGCCCCAAAATAACTTCCATAATCGAACCTACGAATGTTGGAGTTATATACCGCGCTCACCGACAGCGAATTCGGATCGGCTGAAGGGTAGTTGACACCTGGAGGAAACTGGTACTGGTAGTAACGGTTGCCGGATGAAGAGACAACAATGATATTCTTCGCCGCCAAAGCAGCCAGTTCATCTCCAATACCGTAGAGTGAAATAGGACTGGTAAAACTTTCACCGCTGCCAAATGCCATATTAACGCTGGCAATGTTGTAAGTATCAGCATTTTCCAATACCCACTGCAAAGCTTGTTCGACATAGGGAAACTTATTAATTTCGTCACTACTACCAAGAGGCAGAACATCCTTTCTCACTTTGAGGTCGATAATCTTCGCCCCAGGTGCCATCCCTGTATAGGTTGGGTCTTCGGAGGCAATAATGCTGGCAATGTTCGATCCGTGTCCATCTTTGTCGTTTGCATCTGCGTCGCCGTCGGCAAAATCGTAGTTATAAACGATGCGATCGCTGATGCCGTTTGAGTCGCTGTCAGGGCCAAAGAATGGGTGGTTTAAGTTGATGCCAGTATCTAATATCGCTACAGAGAAACCGCTGCCGTCAATACCGGAAAAACGCGGGGCGGCGCGGAATTTGTCCAGATTGATCTGTTGATTGGATACACTAGCAGGGATCTCACGATAGGGGTCGTTGCCGCTGCCGTCAAAACCATAAGAATATCCTGTCTCGTTGTTGTTGCCACCAATACGGCTAATACGACTAGAAAGCACTGAAGATAGAAAATTGTTCTGGAAGCGGGTAATAGATAGATTGTTATTGATTAAATTGTTGCTGCTTCCAGAATTGTTTTGGGGAGTTGCAACTGGCTGCGAAGCTGTGAAGGCACGGCCTTCATATCCTGTAGTTGTGACACCTTGAAGACGAGGTATAACAGACAAGTTTAAATTGTATGGACTTTCAACACTATTAACTGAAGAAACTCGCACGCTGTAAGTGCCGTGTTCCAAAAGGCGGTTAATTGACTTTGAGGCAGGGCCGGAATCTTGTGCAGTTGAAATGACATTTTGACTGCTGTCAAGCAATTCAATTTTGACATCTTGATTGACTCCGTTGACTGACAAATTGAAGTCATTTTTAGCACCTAAAGTAAATTCGTAGTAATCAGGATCGTTACTACTCACTGCATCGGGGTAGTTTCTGAAACTAGAAGCTGCATTGATTTCCTTGGCTGTACTTGCAGTGTTTCCCACTGAGTCTCTGGCTGGGATATTGTTGGTAACAGCGACATCTGCTGCATTTAACCCGTTATAATTGTTGTCCGTACTAACAGCAGGGGCAGTAACAATCGTGTAAGGTGTATTGCCGTCAGCAACATTGTCGTTAACACCTGTTACTGTTACCGTTTGCGCTGCATTCCAGTTACCCGAATTGAATGTCAGCGATCCAGGTGAAACTATTCCTTCTGCTGTATTGGAACTTCCTAAATCTATTTTGACATCAGCAGTAGGTTGGCTGTTGAGTGTGACATTAAATGTTGCTGTTCCCCCTGATTCTGTCGTGATTAATCCCGATGCCGGATTAACAGTAACTCCAGCAGGTGTCGCTGATGGTGTTGGGGTTGGAGGTACTGGTGTTGGGGCTGAGATTGGAGATATCGGTGTTCGGGTTGGAGTGGGAGGTACTGGTGTTGGGGTCGGAGGTACTGGTGTTATCGGTGTTGGGGTCGGAGGTACGGGTGTTGGAGGTGTTGGGGTTGGCGTTGGGGTTGGTGTTATCGGTGTTGGAGGTGTTGGGGTTGGCGTTGGGGAAGTGTCGTTATCAGTAATGGCGACATTAACAGGGGAAATTGTGATGCTGTTATATTTAACATCGTTACTGGTAGAAGTATGCCCGATCGCCCCCGCATGATTTCCTTCGACAACCGCATCATCTGTAGCCGTTACTGTGACGGGTTTGGCAATATTCCAGTTAGTAGCGTCGAAGGTAATCGGTGCGATCGCACTTATTTGATTTCCCGCATCAAAACTGATAGTAACTGGTGCAGTTGGCTGCGAATTTAAATTGAGTGTATAACTGCCTGGGGCACCGCCTTCTGTAGCAGTTGTGCTCTGCTGTGAAATAGTCACACCCGTCGTGTCGTTGTCAGCAATCGTGGCAGTCACAGGAGAAATCGTCAGGTTGTTATAATTAGTATCTGTACTGACAGACCTGTGAGTAATCGTGCCACTGCGGGTTCCTTGGGCTATGCTGTCATTGATCGCCGTAACAGTGACATTTTGCGCCACATTCCAATTATTCGGCGTGAAAGTGAGAGGTGCGATCGCATTAATTTGACTGCCCGTGTCAAAATTAATCGTGACGTTTGCAGTAGGTGCGGTAGTCAGAAGTACGCCGTAGCTATCGGTTGCACCGCCTTCAGCAATAGCTGTCTCGCCTTCTGATTGCACAATAGAAATACCGGGACTATCGTTATCTGTAATTGATGCCGTCACATTGGGAATGACTTTCGCGTTATAATTTGCATCGGTACTCGTAACTGTGTGAGCAATCGTGCCACTGTGGGTTCCTTGTGCTACATTGTCGTCGATCGCACTAACAGTGACAGTTTGAGCAACATTCCAGTTAGTGCTGTCAAAAGTAATAGGTGTGGCGATCGGATTAAGTTGATTGCCAGTATTGAAACTGAGAGTAACCGATGCCTTCGGTGGCGAAGTTAGCTTGACTTTGTAACTGCCAGTTGCACCGCCTTCTGTAGCAGTTATGTTCGTAGGTGCAATGCTGAAATCGGCAGTGTCATTATCAGTAATGGCGACGCTAACAGCCGGAATTGTGATGCTGTTATAGTTAGTATCGGTACTGGTAGCAGTATGGGCGATCGCACCTGCATGATTTCCTTCAACTGCATTGTCGTCAACTGCTTTCACCGCAACAGTTTGAGCAACATTCCAATTAGTAGCGGTAAAAGTAAGTGCGGTAATTGGTTGAATTTGACTGCCTGTAGCTAAGTTAATCGTAACAGGTGCGATCGGTTGGGTATTTAATTTAACGCTATAAATTCCAGTTGCACCAGCTTCCGTCGCAGTCGTGTTAGTCGGAGTAATGCTAACGCCTGCGGTGTCGTTATCAGTAATGGCGATATTAACAGGGGAAATTGTGATGCTGTTATAGTTAGTATCGGTACTGGTAGCAGTATGGGCGATCGCCCCTGCATGATTTCCTTCGACTAAATTGTCGTCAACCGCTTTCACCGCGACTGTTTGAGCGACATTCCAATTATTCGCGGTAAAAGTAAGTGCGGTAATTGGTTGAATTTGACTGCCTGTAGCCAAGTTAATCGTAACAGGTGCGATCGGTTGAGTATTTAATTTAACGCTATAACTTCCAGTTGCACCCCCTTCAGTTGCATTCGCAGTAGTCGGAGTAATGCTAACGCCTGCAGTGTCGTTATCGGTAATATTAGCATTGACAGTATTGCCAGGAGTGCCATTGACCGTAAAACTGGCAGTAGTCCCGTTATAATTAGTATCGGTACTGATAGCAGTGTGAGCGATCTGGCTCGTGTGCGGCGAAGTTTCAGCGACGGTATCCTCTACTGCACTCACTGTCACCGTTTGCGGTACAAACCAGTTAGTTGGAGTGAAACTAATGCCAGCAATAGGTTGCATTTGACTGTCAGTATTGAGTGCGATCGCCACATTTGCAGTAGGCTGACTAGTCAATACAACTGTATAAGTATCCGTCGTCCCGCTTTCTGCTACATTAGTGCTGCCGCCCGACTCAACAATCTTGACCTGCGGCACAATTATTTTAGTAATAAAAGCATCATTTGCACCTCCCCCATTCGCCGCTTGCAAAGGAGTTGCTGTTGGGAAGTTAGTAGAAGCCGTACCTCCCACCACATAAACTGCACCAGAAGTATCCACCGCAATACCACTACCGAAGTCGTTCCCGCTGCCGCCAAGATAAGTTGAATCAACTAAGGCAGAACCCGACGAATTGATTTTCGTGACAAAAGCATCTTGCCCGCCGCCGCTGACACTTTGAAGAGCATTCAGAGTTGGGAAATTAGTAGAAGTAGTGTTTCCCGTTACATAAGCATTACCCGCACTGTCTACAGTAATGCGATCGCCATTCTCCTCTCCGGTGCCACCCAAATAAGTTGAATAAGCCAAAGAGTTATTAGCACTTATCTTGGTGACAAAAGCATCTTTAGCACCACCTCCATTAGCGGCTTGAATCGGATTAACTGCAGGAAAATCAGTTGAAGAGGTAGATCCCACAACATGGGCATTTCCAGAACTATCTACAGCGATATCATTACCTTTATCTTCACCGCTGCCACCTAAATAAGTGGAATAAGTAAGTGCACCATTCGCGTTAAATCTACTGACAAAAGCTTCAATACCGCCTTTAAGTGTATCATTAGCTGAGTTCAGCGGGAAGTTAGTCGAATTGGTATTTCCGGTAACCCAGACATTACCAGAATTATCTAGTGCAATGGCTTTAGCATCATCGCTATCGTTACCACCTAAATAGGTAGAGTAAACTAAAGCACTGCCGGTTGGATTAACTTTAGCAAGAAACCCATCCAGCCCGCCTCCGTATGTAGGCTGGAAGGCATTGTTGGTTGGGAAACCGCCGAATGTCGGCCCGACAACATAAGCATTACCGTTACTGTCTACTTTAATGCCGTTGCCGAGGCTACTCCCGCTAGCGCCGAAAAAAGTATCAATGGCGTTACTCGCGCTACCGCCTAAAAAAGTAGAATAAATTAACGAATTCCCTGCTGCATTGAGTTTAGTTACAGCAGCACTCGTAATATTTGCTGTAGGTTTAAATGAACCCGCCGTAGTTGGATAACCCGGATTGACTGGTCCGGTTAAATAAGCATTTGCTTGACTGTCTACGGCAATGTCAAAACCTTCATCATTGTTAGGACCGCCAATATATGTAGAGTAAACTAAGGCAGTTCCTTCGGGGTTAACTTTCGTAACGAAGATATCAGATTGACCCCCTGGTGTAGTTTGGTACGCACCAGGAGTAGTCGTGAAATTGTTAAAAGTAGTTCCAATAATGTAAGCCGCACCTGTGCTATCTACGGCGATGCGGTTGGCATTCTCATTGCCGCTGCCGCCTAAGTAAGTCGAGTAAGCTAAAACCGGATCGATAACTAGGGGTTGAGTGGGGTCAAAATATCCCAAACTAAAATTAACTTGATTGTTTCCTAATAAATTGTAAGCTGCGGGAACATTCACCCGCTGTCCGTTGATGTCTTGATAAACTATGGGTGCGTTATCAATTAATTCGCCTAAAGGTGTTTCTAAGATCAGCGCGCCGTCGTCACGCAACCGGATGTCGTTAACACCACTATAATTCATCTTAATTTGATTCGGGTCGGCAAAAGCTGCTACCAAAAATTCGCTTTTAAGTTGTCCTTCTGTGCCTTTGAAAACGCGGTCAATTCCTTGATAGACGTTTTGATAAACAACGCCGTTAAAAGTAGGCACATTAGTCTGCCATTGACTGGAATTCTCGCCTAAAAGAAAGTTAGCAACTCCCGGCAATTTTTCCAGCCCGGAAATTGTCGGATTGGGGTTGCTGTTGGCTAAGCTGCTGCGTACAACTGAAGAAGTTGTGGCTTGGTTTCCCGGTTCATTGGGTGTGGGAAAAGCGACGAAAGCAATTTCGTTTGGAGTAAAAAAGATGCTGTGACCGGCACCTTTCACCTGGAATTTCACATTAGGGTCAGTTTGTCCAGTATTTGCAATAAAACTTAAGGGAATTTGACCGTAAGATGCCTGTTGATTTTGAGAATTCATGGCTGATACCCCTGGTTCATGTTATGCCAGCAAGTCTACCAAATCACGAGCTCTGCTTTATTGTAAATACTTGCGGAAAACTTGCGAAAAATACAATTTTCTTGCGAAATTTCTCCGATTTTGATTAAAAATTGTAACAACGCTTATGGAGTCGGTATCTCAACCAATGCCACACCGCGCGTAGTTCTCTCTGAAGCGGGTTTTACTAACCATAATCGGCTAAAATCGATCGTCTCTATAAGGCAAAAAAACCCGGTTTCTCCGAAAAATCCTGGATATCCCGTCTGAGATATCAAGGGTTTCGACTTCTCAACCACCAGGGTTTTTGACCCCTGCGTACATCCAGGACTGTTAAAGCTGAGCGCGATACTTCTTAGGAGTCAAACCGACGATTTTGCAGAAGGTCTTACTAAAGTGACTTTGGTCGTGAAATCCGACTTGCTGCGAGATATAGGTTAGTGATAAATCTTGCGTTTTCAACAACTGTTTGGCTTTTTCAATCCGGCACTGGATCACGTACTGATGGGCCGTGACTCCAATTGATTGTTTGAACAAACGACTGAAATAATAAGGACTCATCTGCACTAAATTAGCCAGTTCAGCTAAGTGCAAATCTCGCTGTATGTAGTCATTAATGTAGTTAACAACTATCTCTAATTTCCGAGGATCAAGACCTTTTTCAAAATTCACTAAATTCGGTTTGTGTGCACAATAGCGGTGCAGTATATGAACTGAAAGCGCGTTTTTTAGTGCCTCGACATAGAGAGTACCGTTTAATCCACCTGATTCGAGTTCGGTTTTGAGGGCCCAGCCAATGCCGAGAATCAACGGATCGCTGATTTTCCAGTGCGGTATAATTTCAATGAGGTTTGAATTGGTCGATTCGCCAACTGTATTGTCGAAGTCGGTAGGGTCGATCGCGATCGCTATAAATTCAGGATCTTCGACTGCACCTGACTGGAAATCAGTACCAGCACCACCGATGAAAATTTCTCCTCTTTGCCACGGTTCGCTACCATAGTGTTTGCCGTTGAGTATTCCGTTTACTGTAACTGAATTGAGTATTAGCCCAATGTTGTGTTGTTGGAAACAGTGTTCGGGAGTTTCGTCTGCTGGCTGACGGTGATATTCGACGTGAATTCCCTCCCATTTTGTGCCGTGACTTGACAGGATTGAGGGACTCGGGAGAATCGATTTCATCGCGTCTGGCTGGGCAAAGTCAAGAATTAACTGTTTCTCTGAGGACATAGCTTACACCTGCTGGGGTAGTGGCTATATCCTATATCTCTGAAGTTCCTGCAGTCATGCAAAAGATACCGAGGGTTTACGCTACATATTCTCGGTCAGTTTGTCAAGCTTTCGCAATAAAATTTAAGGAGATTTGAGCGTAAGGCGGTGTAGAGTCGATCGATCGTCGGCACTTTCATACCAGCCGTTGCGCCTACAATTAATTACTGATAATTATAGCCTTTCTCAGTAACATGAGGTGCTCTCGCGGGCATAGGGCATAGGGCATAGGGCATAGGGCATAGGGCATAGGACTCGCCCCCATACCTCACGACGCGATCGAACCGCTATATTCACTTTTAGAGCGATAAATCTCACATCAAAAATCTCACATCTCACATTAAAAATCTCACATCAAAAATCTCACATCTAACCTCTAATATCATGTCCGATCGATTAACCATAATATCCCGGTCGGGGCGGGTTTTTGAGATAGTCAATTATTGGCAGGTATTGTTTGCTCACGGGCCCCTACAAAAATCGGGGTTGCTCGACCGGACATGATATAACATCACCAATCACCAATCACCAATCAAAAATCAAAAATCAAAAATCAAAAATCCCCAATCTAAAATCTAAAATCTAAAATCTAAAATCAAATGACGCCCGCTAAAGTTTCCCAGCAGTACCAAAGCACTTTACAGGAAACCCGCAGGCGTCAAAATCAAGCAAGCTTAAATCTTAGAAAAGACCCAGCGTGAAAGATTTGTCGATCGGGAAAATAGCACCAATACCCAACCACAGAGTGAACGCAGTTCCCAAGAGGAAAACAGTAGTAGCAACCGGGCGGCGGAACGGATTTTGAAACTTGTTAACGCTCTCGATGAACGGAATCAAAATCAAGCCAAGGGGAACAGCAGCCATGCAAGCAATACCCAACAATTTGTTAGGCAAAACGCGCAGGAGTTGGAACACAGGCCACAAATACCATTCCGGCAGAATTTCCAGCGGAGTAGCAAAAGGATTAGCAGGTTCCCCAACCAAAGCCGGGTCTAGTACCGCCAAACCGACGCACAGAGAAATCGTTCCCATGATGACTATAGGGAAAACGTAGAGCAAGTCATTAGGCCAAGCTGGTTCGCCGTAATAGTTGTGACCCATGCCCTTAGCGAGCTTAGCGCGGAGGTCTGGATCGCTCAAATCTGGTTTTTTGAGAATAGACATAGTAAGAGTGTTCTCCTTTTAGTTTTACCCGGGCCTGGGATTCGGCTGTATTCGTTAGTTTGAATCAGCGGCGCGATCGCAGGAAGTATGGGCCGTAAATAAATATCTTGACATCCTCACCGACTATCAGGTGCGGTGATTCCTAAACCTCACAATTTAGGTTTCTGCTTCTTTGCAACTGCCTCCACCCTCAAGGAGTATTGGTCTTACGTTCGCTCCACAGACTATCCCCGCAAGCCCTGCGGTTCTTATGTGTCGAAAACCCCAAAAGGAATTCTTATGTATTGTTTTGATTCTAGGGATGTTTGCCATTGCCCTATCCTCTTTTCCCGGTCTACCGATTTGTCTGCGCCGCCAGTCAAACTGGACTTCGCTCGTTAGGCTGTCTGAATCCATCGACGGACAGTGGGTCAGTGACCATCTAGATGCTAATACAAAGCCGTCCTAGAAGGACGTCGTTTCGTGCCCAATTTTTTGATGAGTGATGAATTCTGAATTTTCAACTCAAAATTCAGCGGGGGGCAAAAAAAATACCGCCCCCACAACTCAAAACTTACAACGGGCCAGAGATACCTTGCTTGCGAATCATCAAGAAGTGAGCCAGCATGAAGACTACAATCAGCCAAGGCAACACAAAAGTGTGCAAGCTGTAGTAGCGAGTCAAAGTGCCTTGACCGACGCTGACACCGCCGCGCAGCAGTTCAACCATCAAAGAGCCGACAACCGGGATGGCTTCGGGGACACCGGAAACGATTTTAACCGCCCAGTAACCGATTTGATCCCAAGGCAGCGAATAGCCGGTCACGCCGAAAGAAACAGTGATGACTGCCAAGATTACTCCTGTCACCCAGGTTAACTCGCGGGGCTTTTTGAAGCCGCCGGTCAGGTAAACCCGGAAGGTGTGCAAAATCATCATCAGTACCATCATGCTGGCAGACCAGCGGTGGATGGAGCGGATCAGCCAGCCGAAGTTGACTTCATTCATCAGGTATTGCACTGAAGAAAAAGCTTCTGCTACCGTCGGACGGTAATAGAAAGTCATGGCGAAACCGGTGGCAAACTGGATCAAAAAGCAAACTAAAGTAATTCCGCCCAAGCAGTAGAAAATATTGACGTGCGGGGGTACGTACTTCGTAGTGATGTCATCGGCTAGCGCCTGGATTTCCAGGCGTTCCTCAAACCACTGGTAGGTTTTTGAGTCGGTGATTTGTTTAGAAAACATGGAGCCAGAATTCCTAAAAGAATATTGCTGTGGTTGAGGTTCAGGGCAGCAGCCACAAGGTTTTTTGTCGCCCCGCGCCGAGCAGCTTGCTTTTATTAGCAAATGCCTGAGGCTATTTTTTAAATTTGGAGCTGACGAAAGGAACTCTATTGTGCGATCGCCTGCAAGCCCTGGGAAACTAAGCGGTGGCTTGTCCCTACTCGCTGGCGTTGCCCGATCGAATTCCAGACTGTGATAAAAAATGTAACATAATTGCTGTGCAAATTTCACGCGAGCGATGCTTTTGCCGAGTCTCAAATACCCTTTTGTGCAAGCTCAACATCCGCCCTAAGCTGGCATACAGCCAAGACCAGAGCGAGCGGACCAAAGTCCGAGCCTGCCACCGGGACCCTGGGGCGTAATTTTTAATATTTATGATAAAACTTCACTCATTTTGCGATTAAATGTTACATTTAACTAATTTTTTGTTCGCGGTGGACATTTGACGAATGCCGAATGCCTTGGGGAGAGTTAAATGCGCAAAAGCTTAAAAGCCTACAAACTAAAAATACAGGAGATGCCATACTTGCCTATCTTTTACAGAAAAATCATGCACAGACGAGTTTTCCAGATTGCTATTTTACTTTTCCTCCAAGTCGCCCTAGTTCTAGGCCCGTGGGCAGGGCCTGCGGCGGCCCTAACTCCAGAACAGCAGCTTTTGAGCGAAGCTTGGCGAATTGTCAATCGCTCTTATGTGGATGACAAATTCAACAATCACAATTGGTGGTCGATTCGCGAAAAAGCTGTCAAGCAACCGCTCAAGGACAGAGAGCAGACTTACACGGCGATCCAGGGGATGCTGGCGAATCTCGACGACCCCTTCACGCGACTGCTGAAACCCGAACAGTACCGCAGTTTGCAGGTCAACACTTCGGGAGAATTGACGGGAGTGGGGCTGCAAATTGCGATCGACCGCCAGACAAATACCCTGACAGTGGTGGCTCCGATTGCCGGCTCACCGGCGGATAAAGCTGGCATCCAACCCCTCGATCGCATCCTGAAAATTGATGGCACTCCTGCCTCAGAATTGAGCCTAGACGAAGCAGCAACTCGAATGCGCGGTCGCATCGGCACTCCCGTTACCTTGACCTTGGGGCGCGAGGGAAGGGACGCTGCTGAGGAAATTCAGCTAGTGCGCGATCGCATTGCTCTGAATCCGGTTTACGCCGAATTGCAGTCGCCGGAGAATTTACCCGTGGGTTACATTCGCCTGAGTCAATTCAGCGCTAACGCCACTGAGGAAGTCGCCCACGCGATCGACCGCTTGGAAAAACAAGGAGCCGCCGCCTACATTCTCGATTTGCGGAACAATCCGGGGGGACTGTTGCAAGCAGGGATTGAAATTGCCCGCTTGTGGCTCGATTCCGGGACGATCGTCTACACGGTGAACCGACAAGGCATTCTCGGCAGTTTTGAAGCCTCGGGAGAAGCCTTGACAGGCGATCCGCTGATTGTTTTGGTGAACAAGGGAACGGCCAGCGCTAGCGAAATTTTGGCCGGTGCCCTGCAAGATAACGGCAGAGCTCAACTGGTAGGAGAAAAGACTTTTGGCAAAGGGCTGATTCAGTCGCTGTTTGATTTGTCTGACGGTTCCGGGTTAGCCGTGACTGTTGCTAAGTACGAGACACCGAACCATAAAGATATTAACAAGCTGGGGATTGCGCCCGATCGGGTAGTGCCTTTGGAACCGATTGCGCGCGATCAAATCGGCACTTCCGCAGACTTGCAATATCAAGCTGCACTGCAACTACTGAAAGAAAAAACCGTGCTGGCAAAGTCAGTATAAGCCGGAGTTTGAAGTTTTGAGCTTGCTGCAGGGCGTCAATACACAGGTCTTTGTCTGTCTCTGCGTTTAGCTGGCAATCACAGACAAGAACGATCCTAAAAACTCTTTAACTCAAAAGTCATATCGCGTCCGACAGATTCATCTGTAATTGTTCGCTGTGCGAAGCAATGACATACAAGCATGATGCTATCGGACGTGATTTCAAAACCCAAAACTCCGATTCCCTTAAGGTTGCGGGGTTGATTCCTCGGCTTCGGGTACCTCTGGTTCCTGCAAAATCACCGGACGCTGCTGGGGGTCAGCTCGATTGGTTTGCTCTTGCATCACAGTTTTAGCAAGACTGGGGTCAAAGTAGCGGTTAAAGTTTGCTCGCGACTGATTTACTCGCCCTTGGGTAAGATTGACTTCTGCTTGGATTTCGTGCAATTTTTCTTGCACGGCCCGGTAGTGAGGCCAAAGCTGAATCAAAGCAGAAGTGGCACAGACTGAAAGTACCATGTTGACTGCTAACTTGACTCCTGTTTCGGCGCCGAGCGTTTTGTGAGGGTAAGAACGCTGGCGGCTGCTGCTGCGAGGAGCAACCCGAGGAGAGTTTTTTACAGGTCGCAGTGGAGTAACGGTGGGTTGAATCGCTTGCATAATTTTTTTTCAAATACCTGAGACTGAGGTTTTAGAGCTCAAAAGAGCAAATTCTGAGCTTAACGCACACCCGCCCCGGTTTGTCAGGGTCCCCAGAGCCAAAATTTTTGAGACTGATTGACATCCTCGTTGATTAGCTGAAGCTAACCTCAACTTTTGTCGGTGATATCCCTTACTACCCGGATGTTTGGGCCGCAACTGATATCAATTCCGTTGCCTTGGAATGATTAAACCGCAGAGTACGCAGAGAACGCAGAGTTCGAGAACACAGAGATGAATACAGGACGATGAAGGGCGGATTTGGTATGACGAGACCTTCGTGCGGCGTTGCTGATGCGCGAACCTCACAGCTTTTGGATTTGCCATCACCACGCCACACGAATGGGTAGCCAACTGTTTAACTCCCAAATCAACACCAACAAAGTCCCCCGACGCAAGACGTAACTTCTGGCTCTATTTCATAGCTAAAGCCGATCGACCAGCTTCCAGCTTCTTGTCAAATAGTAAATGCTTTTGTGGTGACATGGGGCAAGCCTTCCTAGGTAGATACCCAGCCAATTGTAGGTAACTTCAATCGAGTGCCGCCCAAAGCTATGGGTCTGCCGCTAGCATCAATGGTAAAACTATCGTGCCTACCCTTTTTCTTGAACTTGGGATAACTTGTCCTGAGCATCAGCCATTAAGATTTACTCCTTCGTCCCCATGGCTCTATGAGCAACAAGCTTGGGCCGTGGCGGGGGCATTATGGGGGTGCTAGGTGACGCCTAAGGACAGAATTTCCGAATAAAAATGCCTGCCCTTGCAGTCTCGTCTTGCTGACTACAGACAATTTACTCCACGCTCGGCAGCAATTGTCTGTAATGCGAGAGAGTTAACTACTCGGGCAGGCGATCGAGCGGTTCGCGGCTGGTGCCTGGAAACTACTTGTACAGTTCAGTTGCGAGCCGGTAAGCCATGATTCCGGGAATCAAAGCAATTACGAGCGCTACGTAGACTTGGGTATCTGTTAAAGACATATTGGGAAAACTCCTTTTCGCGGGCACGAGCTTTCACCAATTTCAGACAAATTGGCGCTTTTGGGAATCATTTGTTACAACTTGAAATAAATTTGGTGGGTCTGGGGAGGAGTGTTCGAGTGTCCGAGTGGGGGTGTGGGGGAGCCGGAGAGTGTCCGAGTGTCCGAGTGTCCGAGTGGGAAAAACCCTGCTTCTTCCCTCTTCTTTGTACCCTCTTACCTCAACATCCATCCGTTATATCCGTTACATCCGAACCAAGCGAACCAAGCGAATCCGTTGCCGAACTTTCTTCGTTCCGACCATCGGAGTAGTGCAGAATTACCGCATTAGGTTAAGATTTAAGTGAAGGTGACACTAATTTGAGACAGAGCGGGTAATTTGCGCTGCGCTCGACCCTTGCCAATCTTAGGTGCACAAAAGAGTTAATGGTAGATAAATTTCTCGAAGCTTCGCCCAATGTGGGACTTGAGGGCTTTTTATTATTGTTGGTTTTGGTGGCTTTGGAGGCTGTACTTTCGGCTGATAACGCGATCGCCCTGGCGTCTATTTCTAAAGGTTTGGAAGATGCCGAGGATCAGCAAAAGGCTCTCAACTTGGGTTTGATAATTGCTTTTGTACTGCGGATTTCACTAATTTTAACGGCTACTTGGGTGATCCAATACTGGCAGTTTGAACTGCTTGGTGCTCTGTACCTGCTGTGGCTTGTTTTCCAACATTTTACTTCAAATACGGACTCCGACGGAGAACATCATGGGCCCAGATTTGCCTCGGTGTGGCAAGCAATTCCCATGATTGCTTTTACGGATTTAGCGTTTTCATTGGATAGCGTTACTACTGCGATCGCCGTTTCTGACAACACTTTTATCGTCGTAACAGGCGCTACTATTGGAATTATTGCCCTGCGATTCATGGCGGGATTGTTCATCCGCTGGCTGGATGAATTCGTTCACCTAGAAAGTGCTGGTTACATCACAGTTGGGTTCGTGGGAATGCGGTTGTTGGTGAAAGTAATTAATCCGGATTTAGTTCCTCCGCAATGGCTGCTAGTTTCCAGTATCGTCTTGATGTTTGTGTGGGGATTTTCTAAGCGCACTCCGGAGCCAGTCGAGATGGCAAAATCTCTAGAAATTGCTCTAAATCAGGCGGATTCAGAAGTGGCAGTGCCGGAATCGCAAGGACAGAAGTCCGAAATTTAACATACTTTCATCTGAATAAAAGTAGCTTAAATCTGTCAAACCAACAAGATTGAAGGCTGGTTAAAACGTGCAAACGCCTTTCATCCCGGTGACTTTAGTCCGGGGATGAAAGGCTTTTATTTTGTGAGATCGTTTCCTTCAGTAGCCGATCGAACTCAGAGCAGTACAATTAAACCTATGGGAAGGCAGTTATCAAAATCAGACTCAGCAATGGTTGCGCTGGTGGGATAGCGAGGGGAATTCGTTGCTGACGGGGAGGAACAAGCCGGCGCAGGAACGCCAACGGGTACAAGCCTAGGGCCAAGTAGCCGATCGACAACAGCAACAGAAAGAGCGATTGGCGGCATATTGGCGATTGCAGGCGATCCGGATCTGATTTGAGCCTTGGTGGTGGCTGTATTTTTTTAGGAGAGGGAAAGAGGGCGATCGATCTTACGGCGAAAAGAGGCCGGGAATTGGGGGAATGGGTGTGCGTGCGATCGGTTGAGTGGAGCGACTGCTAGTAACCTTTGTATTCCTACCAATATCTCTCGGGAGTCCGCTCCAAGCTGGTTATTAGGCTGCTGGGTGTTTATTTATTTCGTCGTTTTTTTCGTTTTTTTCTGTAATGTGCTGTGACGTGCGACCCATTTTTTCTGTCGTGGGCTTTGACAAACACATAATCACTTTTATTTTCGATTTTCTCATATTCTTCTGGCGTGATTTTGGAATCTTCAAAATCTCTTTGCAATTCAGATAGAGAATTTTGCAGGCTGTTTATATTAGCCTGCTTTTCTTGGACAGATTCCGTTAAATTTTGAATATTTTTTTGCAAAGCAACTATATCTGCATCACGATTTGATATGTCTCTATACAAACTAGAAATAGTTTTTGTAAGATTGTAATTCTCTGTTATGCGTCCGTTTATCTCATTTGTATTTTCTTGTTTTGCTCTAAGTAAATTGTTAAACTCTTTGGATAAAAGATTGATCCGAGATTGCAGCTCATTAATAATTGATTGATTGTTAATATCAGCTATAGAGCCATCATCACCTAAAACTAGCTTTGCTGATAAAACCCTGATTAATTCCTCTATTTTATAAGCAAGACGAAGACGATAAGGGCTAATTTGATTAGCATTTTGTCCTATCTCTGCAGCTAATTTGGTGATTGCTTCTGAAAGAATGATTTGTGACGGTTCCCTGCTTCTCGTAAAAATAACCAGATTAGTTACAATTTTCTGAAGCTGCTCATAATCTTTCTCAGCCTGACTAGCTAAAAGAACACGAGCAGCATCTTGTATTCCGGTTAATATCCGATATTTTCGAGGTCTTCGAGGCTCTAGTTCTTGTAGAAGTTCACTTCTTTTATACTCCAATGCCTCAAGTGTTCTTGCAATTCTTTCATGATTTGCAGAAGGATCTGCACCAAGACGCTCTAATATACCCTCATATAACCATGCTTGAGACTCTAAGTTATTTAGTTTTGGAACTTGCTGCTTGTTTTCAGGCTGGGGAACTACATCTATTTTTTGGAATTGCTGCTGTAGGGTATTAATCCTGGCTGAAATAGTACCTTTGAAACAAGCAAGCATTAAATCTAAAGCTTGACCAAAGGGAAAAGAGTAGTCAGCTAACCAACCAAATAAGAGCCAAAAAAATATAGTAGATATCAGAAATAAAACTACTTTAATGTAGTTTAAAAGCCTTATGAAAAAATTATTGTTTGGTTCTAAGTCTATGTTTTGAAGGTCAAGATAATTCTCAACGAAAAAATTGCTTTTCTATGTTTTGCCCAATGACTGTTCCAGAATTTTTGTCAACATTCAGGTTTACGCCTGATTGATTTCTCTGAGAAACATAGGAGGTACTTTGTATTTTTTGTATTTGTTGATACTGAGTTACCAGTCTTTCGAGATCTTCTTGAAACTTCTTGTCCCACTCAGCTTCACTTAGGATCGCAGCTTCTAAAAGCTTTGGTTCAGAACCCTTGATCTGGAGTTTGTCTTGAAATCGTTTTTCTAAGAAATCTAGAACATTTGCTCCAGCCTTCTCTAAAGCCCCACCCGAAACTTTATCAATTACCCAAAGTGCAATAGTTGCTGCTTGTAAAGCTAGTACAGATAATTCCATTTTAGTAGTGATTTTGTTAATTATGACTTGATTCACATACCGGATTATACCAAATAAACATAAAAAGTGCAAATGAGTTACCGGATTCAAGTAAATACACGGAAAACTTATGCGTAGAACATAGCTATTTTCTTGGAAAGGCGGAAACTTTTGGTTTATTTCATCATCGAAGCCAAGTTCAAGCAACTTTTAGACTCAGTGTGTTCGGTGTATCTGCCCTTGGCGCTGGAGGACAAGTATCCTCATCCCGATCGCCCTTTTTACACAAATCGATTGCACACCTGTTATCCTGTAATTGTTACGCGGGGATTTGTACCGACTCATAGGGTTGGATGAGAATTTCAGCGGGAATCCCCAGTTCTTGATTCAACTTCCGAATCATCTCCCAGGTCAAGGAACGTTTGCGAAATAACACCTCAGACACCCTAGCCAGACTGCTGAGACATGGCGAAAGAGAGAATTTAATTATTAAGGAAGAGGGAAGAGAGGGAGAGGGGGAGGATTTTTCCCCAATTAGCAATTAGCCATTACCTATGGCTTAGGCTTACCTACAAAAAAAGCTAAGGGAGAATTCTCACCACAAGATAACCGAACTTTAGAACCAATGGGAAAAACATTTCCTGTAGTTGTGAGTGCATATAACTTTTCGCCCGAAGGTGTTTTTAAACAATAACGATTTTCTCTGCCTAAGAATTGGCGATCGCAAATCACAACAGGCGAATCTTCATCTAAGTATAAACTCAAGTCTTCCTGCCGGATCATCAATTCTCCTTGAGTAGAAACATCACAGGGAACTGGTGAACATGAATCTCCTTTAACAGCAAAACAACCTACTTCTGTTTCCCAAAAATCCTGCTTCAGCGATGCAGACACAAAATTAGCTTGCGTCACAAACTCCGCCACAAATCGAGATGCAGGTTCTTGATAAACTTCCTCTGGAGTGCCAAACTGTTCTAATTGGCCTTGACGCATCACCGCTACCCAATCTGAAATCGAAAGTGCTTCTTCGCGATCGTGGGTGACAAATACACCAGAGGTTCCCGTTGCTTTGAGAATCTCGCGGACTTCCTGACGCAATCTTAACCGTACTTGTACATCTAAATTACTCAACGGTTCATCTAGTAAAATAATCGCAGGTCTAGGGGCTAAAGCACGGGCCAGGGCCACTCGCTGTTGCTGACCCCCCGATAATTCATGGGGATAACGGTTTTCTAATCCTTCTAATCCCACCAACGCTAAAGCTTCTGCGACACCTTTCTGAATATTATGCTTTGACTCTTTTCCTTGATGCGTCAAGCCAAAAGCTACATTTTTCGCGACTGTCAAATGGGGGAAAAGTGCATAGTCTTGAAACACCATACCAATGTCTCGCTGTTCCGGCGGCACTGACATATTAACACTCGCTACAGTTTTTCCTGCTAAAGCGATCGTCCCTGCTTGTAGCTGTTCAAAACCAGCAATTAACCGCAGCAAAGTTGTTTTCCCACAACCCGATGGCCCCAACAACCCCAGTATATCTCCTTGATGTAATGTCAGGGTGACAGATGCCACCGCAGGTGATGCTGCTTGGGAATACTGTTTTGTGACACCATCCAAATGCAGAATTATAGGTCGAGCCATTATTGCTATAAATAATCAACAACTTACTATTCTACAATAAACCCGTTTAGTGAGATAAATTGTCAGAAAGACTTGACAAATGTTTACACGTACTGATAAGCTAGCAAGCTAGACTTTTTACTAGCGATGAAAAATTCCCAACAATCACTACAGCAAACAGGAATCAGGACAATCCAATGGCGATCGACCTTAGGCGGTCTATTCGCTAGTGGGTGGACTGTGGCAATTATCGCTTTAGCATTGCCGATCGCCATACCAGTTCTCAGTGTCTTATCCAGTATCTTTTTTGAAGCTAAAGATACATGGCAACATTTAACCGATACAGTTTTAACCCGTTATATTGTCAACTCTTTATGGTTAACGATCGGTGTCGGCTGTGGTGTTGTCGCGATTGGCGTAGGATGTGCCTGGCTAGTAACAATGTGTCGCTTTCGGGCCAGTCGCGTATTTGAATGGGCATTACTGTTACCCTTAGCGGCCCCAGCTTATGTGTTAGCTTATACTTATACAGACTTTTTAGAATTTTCCGGCCCTGTTCAAACTGCTTTGCGTTATATTTTTGGCTGGAGTTATGGAGACTATTGGTTTCCTAACGTGCGATCGCTCCCGGGAGCAATATTAATGCTAACCTTAGTTTTATATCCCTACGTCTACCTATTAACAAGAGTTGCATTTTTGGAGCAATCCACTTGTACGCTAGAAGCTAGTAGAATACTCGGCTGTAGTCCTTGGCGGAGTTTTATTACAGTTGCCTTACCAATGGCAAGACCCGCAATTGTTGCAGGTTTAGCACTGGCTTTGATGGAAACTCTCAACGATTATGGCACTGTTCAGTATTTTGGAGTTGATACATTCACCACAGGTATTTATCGGACTTGGTTTGGCATGGGAGAACGAATTGCAGCCAATCAATTAGCTGCCCTGCTATTATTATTTGTTCTGGCTTTAATTTTAGTAGAACGCTGGTCGCGCAGTCGGACTAAATATTATCAAGCTAGCAGTCGCTATCGCCAACTACAAACTTATCAGCTTAAAGGAATCCGGGAATTTTTAACCGTAATGGCTTGTTTCCTGCCGCTATTTTTTGGTTTTTTATTGCCAGCAGGTCTTTTACTCAAGTTGACATTAGCGAATTGGCAAGTAACCTTAGATGAACGCTTTTGGATATTTGCCCGTCATAGTTTAATTTTGGCAACACTGACAGCAATTTTAGCCGTATTTATTGCCTTGATTATGGCTTATGGCTTACGGTTATATCCTAATTTAGGAGTGCAGTTAGGAACTAGAGTTGCGGCAATGGGCTATGCTGTACCGGGTTCTGTCATTGCAGTGGGGATTATGGTTCCCATTGGAAAAATTGACAATCTATTTGATAGTTGGATGCGTGAAAACTTGGGAATTTCTACAGGCTTGTTGTTAAGTGGTACGATCGCAGCTTTGGTATTTGCTTATATAGTTCGCTTCCTAGCTGTTTCTTTAAATGCGGTAGAGTCAAGTTTGAGCAAAATTAAGCCTAATTTAGATGATGCGGCGAGAAGTTTGGGTTATAGTCCGATGCAAACTTTAGTTACAGTTCATACACCAATGATGACGGGAGGTTTATTAACTGCTATAATGTTAGTATTTGTTGATGTGATGAAAGAGTTACCTGCTACTATAATTATTAGACCTTTTAACTTTGATACTTTGGCTGTGCGAACTTATCAACTTGCCTCAGATGAGCGATTAGCTGAAGCTTCTGGCCCTGCACTCGCTATTGTTTTAGTGGGGATGTTACCGGTTATTTTATTAAGTTGGAAAATTGCGCGATCGCGCAAGTCTTCAACAGAGTTAACAGTTGACAGTTGACAGTTAACAGTTAACAGTTGACATTATTCCTTTGAGAATCAAGATGATTAATAAAAACTTAGCAATGTTTACCCGCACTACTGGCACAATCTCTTTCTTACTGCTTAGTATTTTTGTCACCTTTGGATGCCAAAAACAGGAGGCTGATTCCCTCCAAACATTACAAAAAACTAAGCAATGTCCAGAATGCGATCTGACTAATACCAAGTTAAGTGACATGGATTTAACCAGCGCTAATCTCAATGGTGCTAAGTTGGAAGGTGCTGTGCTAGAAAATGTCAAACTTAATGAAGCCTTACTCGATAGCGTCAATCTCAAAGGTGCAAATTTAAAAGGTGCTTCTCTGGAAAAAGCAGGTTTATCTGCCGCCGATCTCACCAAGGCTGATTTGAGTAATGCAAATCTCAAGGGGGCTTTTTTGCGAGGTGCAAAACTGAATAACGCCAATCTTAGTAATGCCGATTTAAGTGAAACTGACTTAAATAGTGCTGATTTGACAGGGGCAAACCTGAAAGGGGCAAACCTGAAAGGGGCAATAATGCCGGATGGTACAATTAAAAATTAAAGAAGTTATACCAATTTAATGTGAAGTTACAGGCTAATTAAACCCCCTTCTCTAGTCCCCCTTAGTAAGGGCGACTAGAGAAGGGGTACTTGATTCAGTTCATGATTACAGAGAAATGATATCAGGAGTCAGAATTCAGAATAATTCATACTGAATTATTCTGAAATTTAAGTTCGGACTCCTGACTTCTTGTTCAAAACGTCTCTATTT
Source organism: Microcoleus sp. OTE_8_concoct_300 (assembly GCF_031383065.1). NCBI lineage: Bacteria > Bacillati > Cyanobacteriota > Cyanophyceae > Oscillatoriales > Microcoleaceae > Microcoleus > Microcoleus sp. OTE_8_concoct_300. The sequence continues at coordinate 28,576 of NZ_JANMZH010000106.1, forward strand.
CCATCCGGCGCGATCGGCAATCTTTAAAGCTTCGGCGTTATTTTTCCCAAACACATCAGGGTTAAGAGGGTCAGATTTGAATGTACCAAAACTGGCAACTGCAGGATCGATCGCCACACCTGAAATCACAGGGTATTCGTAATTACTCCTAGCAAAAATTTGTTGAGATTCCTTAGTGGCTAGGTGTTCTAAGAATTTGATCGCCGCTGCTTTGTTACGGGAGGTTTTGACTACACCGGCACCACAAATATTGACGTGGGTACCGCGATCGCGCTGGTTGGGGAAAAATACACCTACTTTCGCCGCGATCGCCTGTTCTTTTGGATCTTTCGATTTCATTAAGCGAGCTACATAATAGGTATTAACAAGGGCAATATTGCCTACCCCATCAGCAACAGCCTTGATTTGCGCCGTATCATTTCCCTCTGGAGGACGTGCAAAATTAGCCACCAATCCTCGCGCCCAAGCTTCTGTTTTTTGAGGTCCATGAACCGCTAGCATAGCCCCAACAAGAGACTGATTATAGACATTAGTGGACGATCGCACTAAAAGTTTGCCTTTCCACCGAGGTTCTGTCAGCGCTTCATAGGTTGACAATTGGGCAGGATTCACCTTGCTTTTGTTATAAACAATCACCCGTGCCCTGCGCGATAGGCCAAACCAGAAACCTTGAGGATCACGCAAACTTGCTGGAATTGCCGATGTCAGGACTTTTGAAGACACAGGTTGTAGGATACCTGCTTGTTTCGCCCGCCACAAACGCCCACCATCAACGGTGAGGTAAACATCAGCGGGGCTATTTGCACCTTCATTTTTGATCCGTTCAATTAGTTGGTCAGCCTCCGCTTCAACGAGGTTAACCTTGATGCCAGTTTTTTTGGTGAAGCTTTGGTACAACTGATTATCAGTGTCGTAGTGACGTGCTGAATAAAGGTTGACGGTACCCGTTTGGGCTAGGACTGGGGCTTTTTTGCTGAGTTCCCCCACTGCCACGACAGCCATTGCTGTACCGCTGGCAAGAAAAATACGCCGAGAAATGCTCATTGTTCTATAATGATAGATTTTTTCATCTGGTAATTGACACGATGGTGCATCCACAGCCATCTATAGTCATTGCTATACTATATTAATGCAAGTAATTCTTATTTGTTTATAAAGATCGTAACTATTTTAGGGCTGACGCACTGGTGGTCAATCGATTTTAGATTTTAGATTTTAGATTGACCCCACGGATAAATGCGGGGGCTTGAGGATTTTGGATTTTCGATTTTGGATTGATTACGGATAAATCACGTGGCGGGTACCATCAAGAAATTCTTGGTCAGAAACCGGGTTTTTTACGGCAATACTTCGTGCAGCCCGCAGATTCCGGTAAAAAATTCGCTTATGAAGGTCTTGATGGGTGCAGGACTGTATTTTTGAAGTTACCAGCAATTGTTTTACGGTAAAATATCCGACGATCGCTACTCGGATGGTGGAGGTAGGATCTCGATACCGTACTTGGAAGCAGTAGTAAGAATTTTGTCAAGGTCTTCAGGGCTTAAGGATGCTCCAAGGGTAATCTCACCATTCACGGCCTTTCCAACTTCGGCAATAAATTTCTCAAAGCCAGCAGGAGTGACCCAAAGCATGATTTTAGCGGGTGTAGCGGTGGTATTCGTAAATCGGTGAAGCTGGCCTTTGGGTGAATGAAGGAAGGTTCCAGCCGTCGCAACGAAAGTACGATCGTCAAGCTGGAATTCAATCTCTCCGTCTTGAACATAAAATGATTCATTTTCTCGGTTGTGCCGATGGGTCGGGGTACCGCCACCAGGTGCAACAATTACCTCACAAAGCGCATAGGCTTCCCCTGTCTCTTCACCAACTGCTTTGAACGTATAGAGGTCTTGACCAAAGTAGTAAGAACGACCTTGACCGGGTTCAATAAAAAGTCCGTTTTGATGAATTGTCATTTGTTAATTGGTAAACCGAAGTGTTAGCTGGCTGGCGATGGCTTTTTGTGGAACATTCTTCACGAAGTCAGAATCTTCTCAATACGCCGATCGGGTATCAGCCACATGATTGCAACTAAAACATACAGCATGAAAGCCAACCATGAGTTGACAAAGGAAAGCAGGATTGCTACGGTATAAATCACCACTGATACTTTACCCTTCAAGTCTCGCCCAAGTGCAATTGCCAGAGTGGATTCTTTACCGTGGTGAGAAATAAGAGCACGAGTAAGAATGAAGTAAGCGATCGCAGCCAACAATAGCACTGTACCATAAAGCGCAACTGGCCAGGCGGCGAAGTGGTTCTCGCCTGTCCAGCCAGTGACAAAGGGAATGAGTGACAACCAGAACAGCAGATGCAAATTAGCCCACAACACATTACCATTGACCTGCCGAGCCGCCTGTAACAAGTGATGGTGGTTGTTCCAATAGATACCAAGATAAATAAAACTGAGTACATAGCTCAGAAATACTGGAACTAGCGGACGCAGCGCAGCTAAATCAGCTTGATGGGGGACTTTCAATTCCAGCACCATAATGGTGATGAGAATGGCGATTACACCATCGCTGAATGCTTCTAACCTGCCTTTACCCATTTTTGTACATCCTCCTTTTTTGCTGGCGCGGTCGATCGCTTCTCATTCCAAAAATAACTTAGCATAAGGTCGGTTGCAGTGATGTGTTATACCGATATGCGATCGCTGGCACTTACCAACCAAGCCAAGGATTTTGCTTGCCTAATCTCGCCTGAAAACAGATAACCTTAACGGACTTTTCGTTGATATGTTTAAGCAGTCGATCGGCACGACTTCTTATCAATACCCGATCGCGCAACGGGTAAAACGGGAGAAGCAGTTGTTGAAATAAAAAGAGCGATCGATTAAGGAAGGGCGATCGCGGTTATTTGACATAGATAGTTTGAGCAGTAGAGAGAATTTCACAGGCGGCGAATCGAGTTGGAACTGCGATCGATCGCCCGTTTACTGATTAGATCGACTCGTCTACTTAGCACTGCTTCGAGTTCTTCCTGCATTTGGGCGCGATCGAGTATACCCCAGTTGGCTGTGGGGGCAAAAGCAACTAGGATATCGATGTCGCTGTCTGCATGAAAGTCGTCACGAAGTATCGAACCAAAGAGGGAGAGTTCGATGATTTGCCAATGTTGGCAGAATTTGGTGATTTGGTCAATTGGCAGGGCGATCGGTTTGAGCAAACATTACGCAGTATAACGGCCTAGTCGATTTTATCTCTATTTCTAAGTGTTTTACGGGAATTTTTTTTAAAACTTCACACTTGACTTCACAATGTTGTTATATCATAGTTATAGGGAACGATAGTCCCATCTCTAGACTCTAGCTATGCTTAATTTCTCTGAAAGCTCCAAAAAGGATGTAGAAAGTGGTTAATTACAATCCACTCACCGCACAGCCACCTGAAGAGGTACCGTTGAAGGATGCCCCTCTGATTCGAGTGATTGCACAGGTGCGCTTTCCACCTATTCTCTCGATCGAGAAGAAAGATTTTGTGGGTTCATTTCAAGAGGCAATTAGAGAAAAATATCCTATCCTACAACCCGAACAAACTCAAACTTTTGTCTTGGGGCCTCAAGGTGTTGTACAACCAACTTTTCAGGTAACTTGGCGGTTCATAGATACAGCAGGTAGCTGGCGCGTATCTTTAGCACCTAATTTTATGGCGCTTGAGACAACAGCTTACTCCAGCCGTCGTGATTTTTTGGAACGTTTAAAACATTTGCTTATCGCATTTGAGCAAAGTTTTAATCCAAAAATTATAGAACGATTTGGATTGCGATATGTCAACAGACTTATTGGTAAAGATTTGGAAGACATATCATCACTTGTCAAGCCGGAGATAGCAGGACTTATGGGTGCTGAATTTATAGAAGATCTTCATCAAACAGTTAATGAATCTTTGTTTGTAATTCCAAATGGAGGTGAGGAAATTATTGCAAGATGGGGACTTATGCCTGGTGATGTAACTTTCGCTCCCGATATTGAACCTGTGGCTGAATCTAGCTGGATACTCGATATAGATATGTCCTTTTCAAAAAATCGAGTATTCAGTATTGAAGAGTTGATGAGTGAAGGACTGTGTTTTGCTGAAAGGATTTATACTTTCTTCCGCTGGGCAGTAAAAGATGACTTTTTGCGGCGTTTTGGAGGTGAATTATGAACACTATGTTGAGTAAAAATCCTAATGAGCGATCGAGTACCTCTGCCCTGGGATCTATGAAAGTTTCAGATACTCATTCATTTATTCGTTCTATAATTTCCCTAGTTAGTTCGGGCACAACTGCTTCTAGAGTAAGTGACGATCGAGCCTTGTTAGCTGCTGTAGACAGGACGACCAGTGGGATTACTTTGCGAGCGACTGGCTCTCCAGAAGCAACGCAGAAATCTATTAGCGAATTGAGAAGATTAAGCGGGTTAACCTGGGAGCAGCTTGCTAAATTATTCAATGTTTCACGCAGAAGCCTTCATTTTTGGGCAAGTGGGCAACCATTGTCTCGCTTTAATGAAGAACAGCTTAATCGACTGTTAGAGGCTATTAAATACATCGATAGAGGAAGTGCAAATCTCAATCGCAGTCTGTTACTGAAAGGCAGTAATGGTAATCAATTTTTTGACCTACTCGTCGCAGGTAAATACGAGGAATTTAAGAAGATTGTTGGCTTTGGTAATGCGCCTCAAAAGCCAAAATTAGGTTCTTTGTCTGAAGATGCGCTTGTGGCACGTAGGCCTCAGAATCCAGCGGCTCTGGTTGACGCTCTCCAAGAGCCTATCCATCGGGAGGTTGGACGATCAAGACCTGCTAGAGCAGCAAGGAGCCGAAAGAATAATAGTGGTCAATGATCATCGTGATGTTTGGATTGAGACGGTAGACACTGCTCTAAAAGAGTGGTGTCAGGGTGATTGTGTGCTTGGAGAACATTGGTTTGTTTATCGCTTTAATCCTCAACGCCCTTTGACATCTGACTCTGCTGATGTTGCACAAGCAGAAACTGATCTTGCAGAATCTGAGGTCAAGGGTTTTGCCGTAGTTACACAAACCTGCGATATTGTTCGCACTTGTGACGAGCGTCCATTTGTTGAGGTCGTACCTCTTGTGGAGGTCGATGGAAGAGAGTTGCATAAAATTCAACGAAGTAGACAGCCTCGATATGCTTATATTCCTGGAATTGCAGAACTTAATCTTGTCGCTGATCTCGATCGTGTAATGACAGTAGAAAAGGCTGTGGTGGCAGAATGGAAACGCAAACCAGGATGTCTTAACGATGAGGAGATTAGGGAACTTGGGCAAGCACTGACACGGAAGCGTGCTCGATTTGCTTTCCCTGACGACTTCACTGACTTTGCTAAAAAGCTCCAAAATCGGCTACGCGATAAGCATGATAAATCCACCACTGAAGGAGAAGCTCTTCGCGCTTTACGTGAGATTAGAGTGCGCGCAGAACCTTCATGGAATAGCTGTGAAATCCGATTAATATTTTGGTTTATCCGGGACGAGGAACAGAATCAGTTTGAGGGAATAGGATGGGATCAGTATCTAGAACAGTGGTTGAAATTAATCCCTGAATCTGGACGATTCCAAAAGGTGGATGGTTTGGTAGTAGCTTTGGAAGACATGACAGCGAAGGAGTATGTTGAGAGTGATAAGCTAGATCTGGATCACTTATCCTCTTAAAGTGGAGAATTCACGGTTTTAATAAGCGATTATTCTGAACATCGATCGAGATTTATATCCTCATAAAAATCAAGTTCGCCCTTGTCTTAAAGAAGTTTCATCGGGAAGTTTCATCGGAACGATATAGCAATCCTAAATCAGTTTCAATAACTGGTTAACTTCCAAGCTCTGCCTGGGAACCGATGTCCAGAGGCTCTGCCTCGGCTGCGACAATGGAGGCAGAGCCTCCGGATATGCGTTACCAGGCAGAGCCTGGTAACGAGTATAATCATTTAGGATTGCTATAGACCATATCCATGCAGCCGGAGATGATCGCACTTGCGTTAAACTAAGTCAGGTAAATGATTTTATATACTCATGACTATTTTTACTCTGCGATCGCTCAAAAAAGAATTCGGCATCAAGGAACTCTTGACAGATGCCAGTTTCAGCCTCGATGAAGGCGATAAAGTCGGACTAATCGGCACCAACAGTTCCGGCAAATCAACCCTGCTGAAAATGATTGCGGGTATGGAGTCGATCGACTCTGGCGATCGCTGAGTCAATATCGCAGACTGCGTTTTATCATCGGCCAGAAACGCTATTTTGTCCGTGTTACCTTTATATTGCAGGACTTTTTGAGCAGAAGAGGCAATGTCTAGCAAGGAAGCGCGATCGCGGCTATTTGACTACCGATAGTTTGAGCAGTAGAGAGAATTTCAGGACGGCGAATCGGGTTGGAACTGCACTCGATCGCCCGTTTACTGATTAGATCGACTGGTCTACTTAGCACAGCTTCGAGTTCTTCCTGCATTTGGGCGCGATCGAGTAGACCCCAGTTGGCTGTGGGGGCAAAAGCAACTAGGATATCGATAGATCGAAGCAGCAAAACGCCTGGGAATCGATCGCCCTAAAATCACTGATTTGCTACGTGGGAAACTATCTGAGTTTTCAATCGATCGCCTGTTTCGGTTCTTAAACGCGCTTGGTAGTGATGTGGAGATTCGGGCGATCGCAAAACCTGAATCTGATTCAGACGCTAAGACAAGAGTGATTGCTATTTAGGCCCAGCTCTGACAGATTCGATTGCGGACATTGCCGTATTGATGTGATTCAACAGCCACAGCGATTTGCAGCACACAGTTTCGGCTATTTATTTACGGGCATAACACCGATAGAGCGAATTGAACAACCTGGCTTTTGTAAAGTACGCAGTATAGCGTTTATTCTTCTAGCAGTAGAGGTTCCAAGGCAATCAGCAGTGTTGGAATATCTTCATTTGAGGTTTTCCAGACTTCATCAAGGTCGATGTCATCATACCGATGAATCAAGTTGTCGCGCATTCTGGCAATGAGTGACCAAGGAATGTCCGAATTTTGCGATCGCAGTTCTGGAGAAAGGCGTTTCACCGCTTCACCGATAATCAGAAGTTGAAACACGATCGCAGACTGCGTTTTATCATCGGCCAGAAACGCTATTTTGTCCATGTTACCTTTATATTGCAGGACTTTTTGAGCAGAAGAGGCAATGTCTAGCAAGGAAGCGCGATCGCGGCTATTTGACATAGATAGTTTGAGCGGTAGAGAGAATTTCTTGACGGCGAATCCAGTTGGAACTGCGCTCGATGGCCCGTTTACTGATTAGATCGACTGGTCTACTTAGCAGTGCTTCGAGTTCTTGCTGCATTTGGGCGTGATCGAGTAGACCCCAGTTGGCCGTGGGGGCAAAAGCAACTAGGATATCGATGTCGCTGTCTGCATGAAAGTCGTCGCGAAGGATCGAACCAAAGAGGGAGAGTTCGATGATTTGCCAATGTTGGCAGAATTTGGTGATTTGGTCAATTGGCAGGGCGAGATCGGTTTTCATTCAGCCTCCTCATTAATTTAGCAGTTTAGCTTGCGCTGGAAGACTCAGAAGGGTTATCTTTTTCTTTCAATTTTTGGTCGATTTCACTAATAAAGCTTTCAACTTTCGAGATAATATCATCAACACTTCTGCTATCAATATTAATCTCTAGACCGTCTTTCTTCTTTCCGTTTCTATGTACTAAATCGTGCCTGATGGATACAGCTTTTTGAATTTCCGAAAATTTGGGAAATTCAAGATTTAGCGTTCCCTCGTACATCTTGCTTACTTTAGGCAAGTTATGGTAAATAACTTCTAACATTTCCTTCTTCGCTATTTCTTTTGCTTTGCTAGCATAGTCAAGAAGCTCGTTCATGCCCAGCTTCTGTTCTTTGAAATCTTTGAATGATATAAAAAAAGATTTCAAATAGTTTTCGTTTGACAAAACCGTATTTATAAACGCATCAGATAGGTAAGTTTCGAGACACGCTATTACACCAACGTAAAGATTTCTGCTCAGAGTTTTCTTGGCTTTCGGGTCTGGCACCGTGAGTTTATTTAATACTCGCAAACTTGCAATCTCATCCAGGAAAGTAAGATAAAAATCAGTATTAGAGAGTATTGCTTCTAATTGATCTTTGTCTGTATAGTCCTCTTCTATCTCATCTGCCTGCCAAGACTTTTGCCAGGTTCCTGTTCGGCTGTTTAAACCGAGAAAACCCATGCTTTCTGTATAGAGATGCGGAACAATCTCATTTAGTAAAAACTTTTCCCAATATTTTAGACGCTCGTGAGTCAATAATAAATCTAAATCTCTCCGCGAAAAAACGTCTGATTTATCTGATAAGTTTTGGAAGGTCTTATAGACTCGTTCCAGTGAATAAAGCCAGGGCTGGATATCATTTTCGAGCAAGCATTTCATGAACTCTTTACCATAGGAATTACCTGTGCCACCAGATAGGGAAATGTACATTCCATCTTCATGAATGAACCCTGTAACTTGACCGATAGTCCCTGGTTCACGAAACAAAGCAATAGCAGCAGTAATATCGGCAGAAGTGATGTTATCAGGTCTGGCTTGTTCACCTGAGTATTCAAAACCTTCTTCCGGGCAAACAATAATAACAGCAAGCAGCCGTTTCCTGAACCGAGTGATTGCATCTCTCATCATCTCGCCACCGTAGGAAACACCGGGTTCACATACTGGAACTAAGTTAATCTGCATACTGCTATCTCATCAATGAACTGGAAGCTACATTATACAGGGTAAACGCATCTTAACTGGAACCCAAAATATGCTACAGTTAAATCCGACTAAATTTCAATGTAGTTTGTTGTAGTTTATGGGTGCTATCAATGGCAAGAGGTTTTAGTAAAGCTGTAACTTCCCAACAAAAACAA
>NZ_JANMZH010000118.1:0-1058 GCF_031383065.1 Microcoleus sp. OTE_8_concoct_300
AATGCTGAAACAGTAATTAGACTAGGCCAAAGTGTCGCGTTTGCTTCTGCGAGCATGATTCGATATGATTGGGGTGGAGTAGATATCTTGATTATAAATCAATTATTGCCGATCGGGTTATTCATCGCCATCCCGTCATTCAAGACAGGGGATTTGATTCAACTGCTGGGTATTAGTAGCGCGACAATTGCTTTCGGGTTCCGGGACATCCTCGAAAACTTACTGGCTGGGATTTTGATTGTTTTTGATCGCACCTGCAGACGGATACAAACCTGCGACTCTTTTCGTGAGTAGCCCCAAATTTTAGACTTTTGTTCAAGGTCCCAGATCCCTCAGTGGAGTCAATCTAAAATCTCAAATTTAAAATCTAGAATCTCAAATCTCAAATCTCAAATCTCAAATCGACTGACCCCACCTGCATACGGATACAAGCTGCCGACTTAATAAATATATTTGGATATATAATATTCGAGTGCGTCTTCAATATTTCACCAGCAGCAGGATTGCTGTACAGCATTTCAACCAAATACGAGTTGACTTGTGGGAAGAATCAACCCTAGATATTGACTATCTTATCTTGAGCAACGATCGCGCTCTGAATTCTCAACAAAGTCCGGAGCAAAAATCGTCGATATCGTCATGAATGCTCCGGCTTCACCGCAACACAAGTTAATTGTTTAGCTCGAATTCGTTGACAGGATTAACAGGAATAAGTTCTACTAAAACGATGACGGGTGTTCAGCGCTAGATTGAAAGCATTGTTGGCAATCAAAAACAGTCCGAATTGTTGATGGGCGGACATGGTATAATTCCTGATATTGTTGGGTGCGTCAGCCTACGATAATTTGAATATGAGCTAGATCATAGAAAGATTTGGGAGAATTTGGCAAACTGAGAGTAAGGTTAGATAGGAGGTTAATTTAATGACCAATACTGCTCTCAATTTTAAGACTGCACCCGGACATGAAGTTCTGGCCGCGGCGGGTAAGAGAATGCTGAGGCCGGGGGGGAAACTTGCTACAAAACAGTTATTTGAATGGGCGGATTTTCAGCCTGGG
>NZ_JANMZH010000127.1:0-3482 GCF_031383065.1 Microcoleus sp. OTE_8_concoct_300
GATGAAGTGCTCAGCGAACAGCGGAAGGAATTTTACCGCTACGTGCGAGAGATAACTGAAGCTTGGTTGAAGGAAAAAAACTAGGGTGCTATCAATTTTTGTCAGGTGTAATGAGGAGTAATTTTATGGTAGTCGCAACAACAAATTGTCCTTTGTGCAATTCTAATAATATCCGAGAACGCTCGAAAGTTGGAGCTTTTTTCAAGGTCTGGCGCTGCGGGGAATGTACCTTTGCCTGGGTAGACCGCAGCGATTTAGCAAAACCAGAGGCGGCTCCTTCTTATCAGGACTACGACTACAGCCGGGCTCTGAGAAATGCCTTCGAGCAGATGAAGCCTCTTTATGTTAAAGGCTTGCAGGAGCGAATGGGCCGAACACTGGGCGATCGCTCTTTACAAAATTGCTCCTTTTTAGATGTTGGCTGTGCCAACGGCGAGTATCTGTGGACTGCGAAGTCGATTGGATTTGGTACAGTTGCCGGTGTCGAGATTGATGCTTCAGCAGCAAAGGAAGCTAGTGTTTACGGTGAAGTTACTGATGATGTCTGCAAGTTTGCACCGTCTACTTTTGACGTAGTACAAATCAAGAACGTCTTGAGCAATATTCCTGATTTTGTTGATTTTCTCAGTTCTTGCCTCAAAGTCCTCAAGCCTGATGGATTTTTGCTGCTGGATATTTTGAATCAAGACAGTTTAACAGCTTTGCTACGGAATAATTTGGCGAGGGACTATCAAAAAACGGGGCGCTACGGCCCTCTGCGTCCTCCCTACGTCATCAATGGCTTTAATCAAGTTTCTATCAAAGAGCTTTACCGCCGTTTTGGTTTAACTCCTACCTGGATTTCTACCTCCTACATGGGAACTTCTGTGGTACCTTATGCACCTAATTTTACGGTGAAGGTGCTGGGATTAGCTGGCTCGCTTTTGGGAAAAGGATCGATGCTGATCACGGAGGCTAAACCAATTACTTCAGTCTCCAGTAGCAACCATGAATAGCCTTCTAATTATCACTACTATTCCAGCAACTATCCGCGCTTTTTTATTGCCTTTTGCCGATCACTTCCGTGAGCGGGGTTGGCGAGTGGATGCTATGGCTTGCAGAATTTCAGACAATGCTGAATGTTTGCAGGCATTCGATCGCGTCTGGGATGTAAAATGGTCGCGCAATCCTTTAGATCCGAGAAATTTTTTAGTTGCTCCGCGAGTGATTCGAGAGGTTGTAAAAACAGAACAGTATGATATAATTCACGTACACACGCCTGTCGCTGCTTTTGTTGCTAGATACGCTCTCAAAGATTTAAAAAAACAGCGAAAATTTCAGGTGATATATACAGCTCACGGTTTTCATTTTCATCCTCTAGGTAAACCGTTAAAGAATGCTGTTTTTCTGAATTTGGAAAAGCTCGCTGGGCCTTGGACTGATTATTTAGTTACGATTAATCGCGAGGATGAATCAGCAGCAAAACGCTACGAAATTCTTCCCCCTGAAAGAGTCCGCTATATGCCGGGAATTGGAGTGGATCTCCATCGCTACAGTCCCGAGGCTGTTTCTGAAGCTGATGTCGAGCAAGTGCGTCACTTCATGGGGCTAAACGGGGAAAATCAACTGTTTGTATCCGCGATCGAATTCATTCCGCGCAAGCACCCGCAGGATGTCTTAAAGGCTTTTGCTAAACTGGCTCGACCTGATGTTCATTTGGCTTTTGCTGGAGACGGGCCGATGCTGGCCCAAATGCAGCAATTAGCATCGGATTTGGGAATTAAAAATCAGGTGCATTTTCTGGGAAACCGCCGAGACGTTCCGACTTTAATGCGAGCTTCTGTGGCGACGCTGCTGGCTTCGGAACAGGAGGGATTGCCTAGAAGTGTTATGGAGTCTTTGTCGCTGGAAATTCCGGCGATCGCTACTAAGATTCGCGGCACTCAAGAATTGTTAGAATCCGGTTGTGGCCTTCTCTTTGAGGTGGGGGATATAGACGGATTTGCTAAGGCAATGGCTTGGATGTTAGATCGTCCTGAAGAGGTGCGAGAAATGGGCAAGCGGGGACGCGAGCGCATGGCTGCTTGCGATTTGCAGCAAATCATCAAATTGCACGAAGAACTGTATGCCGAAGCTGTACAAATATGACAGGAGTATAATGAGAATTTTAGTTACTTACGGATGGTGCCGCACAGCTTACATCGCCGCAGAAAGCCTCTCCCGCGCTGGATTTGAAGTCTATGCCTGCGGTTCAACTGCTTTGAGCATGGTACGGGTTTCGAGATTTGTTCGCGGTTTCGATCGCGTCCCCGATCCGTTCAAAGAACCAGAGCAATACGTAACAGAAATATCTGCAATTGTCAAGCGGCGAAATATCGATGTTTTGCTGCCAGTCCACGAGGATGCTTTAGCCATACAAACTTATCGCGAGATCCTCCCCGAAAATTTGCTAATTGCCTGTCCTCCTCGCACCGAACTTGTTAGAGTTTTAGACAAATACGAAATTATTAAAATCGCTGCATCCGCAAAAGTTGCCGTTCCCAAAACTCTGGCTCCTGCCAATCTCATAGAATTAGAATCATGCGCGCAAGAGTTGGGTTTTCCTCTAATTATCAAGACGCGGCGTGGCAATAGCGGCAAAGGTGTATTTCGCGTCAATTCTCTGGCAGAAACTCGCCAGAAATATCGCGAAGTAGTCGATAATTTTGGTTTGGCAAATAATCAGTTGCCGATTCTACAAGAATATGCAGAAGGCAGTGTATTTGGAAGTTGCTTCCTTGCCAAGGATGGCGAAGTCAAAGCCTGTTTTGTTGAACGCTACTTGCGCTGCAAAGAAGCAGGCTTTGGCACGAGCGTACTGCGCGAACCTTGCGAATTTCCGTTGCTGCAGGACTATACCCAAAGGATGGCAAAAGCACTGAATTGGACAGGAATTGGACATTTTGACTTTATTGTCGATTCTCAGCTTTCCTCTGCCTATCTCATCGAAATGAATCCCCGCTTTTGGGGAGCGCTGAATCTGGCTGTTCAGAATGGCTTTGATTTTCCCAGAGGACTGGTAACTATGTTAACTAAAGGTGAGCCAGATTCGGATTGTTTTAAACCTTTGTTACAACCAGTTGCCAGTTTGTGGATAGTAGGTGAGATTATAGCAGGTGTAGCTGAATTCCGCACAGGAAAAGGTCTGGCTCCGCTAGCTTCGGCAGGACGGATACTGTTTAGCGATCGCCCGCGCACATACGATGACTTTCGCTGGCACGATCCTTTGCCTTTGCTCATGGAATTAACCCACTATGGCAGCTCTTTCCTAGCATCGGGGGGAAATCTTAATCCTGTGGCAACAGAAATGATGCAATAAATTAGGCTCTCCTGAGTTTATGGTGTAAAATAGATCAACCAATACAGTTAAAGTAATGAGCTTTCATTTAGACTATTTATTAGACTTGCCTGGAGTCAAGGTTGAAACTTGCACTCAAATTGAAGGAAAAATTTACTTTAAACTG
>NZ_JANMZH010000131.1:0-17053 GCF_031383065.1 Microcoleus sp. OTE_8_concoct_300
TCATCAGAAATATGGGTTTGAAACCCCGTCCTTTTAGGACGGCTTTACATTGGATGGGGGGGGAGGAATTCTCCCCCGATGAATGCTTGTTACCGCCTTGGATATACTAACGACGTTCGACGTTTTGTATTCGCCTTTAACCCGGACAGTTACGGATCGAGTGCTTTCTACCTGTACGCATAACAAGTGGCGGTAAGCCCGTGTGTGTATATCCCTTCGCCACTGACTATCAGAGAGGTTACAGACAGCAGGAGGCATCCAGTAACATCGTTCGGTGTACCACCACCAGATAATTCAGTTTGTCTCAAAGACGCAGGCTAGACACTGTTTTAGTCTCAAATTAAGAAGGTGGTGAGTCTTCCTCTTTCAAGCCCCATGCCTTTAGGCTGGGGTTAGTGACGCTGTTGGCTTGGTGAATTGCTTTACAATTATCCGATATTATGGTGGCTAGATTTATTATATTGTTGAGTTTGAGCTGGGAAGGTGCGATCGACACAACGATGCTGTCACAGAAACGGATGGCGAGTCCCAACACATCGCGAGGGGATGTGCGATCGAACCCACCGACACACCTTGCTGATTTCTCCGATGGCCAAGCTAATGCAGCAGTTCCTCAAAAGACGGCGCAGCCGCAAAACTCCGCATCTGGCTTGATTCGTTGTATAGCCCGGAAACCCCAGTGGTGTCGCCCACAGCCTCCCTCGCTAAAATTTGTCTTCCTAGAGTCTCGCGCGAGGGGATTAATGCAATGGGTGATAACTGTCAGGGTACAAGCGCACTCAAACATTTGATGTAATCTCATCTGTTCTGTGTCCTTAAGTTTTGTTATTCTGAGCCAGAATCGGGTTTTTTCAAATATATGCGTTCCATATCCCGTGTATTTAAATATAACGAAATTTTATTTAAATGCAGTTTAACTGCCACATCCTTAAGGATTTGTTTAATGACCTGACTTTTGCTCACAACACCTAAATTATAAAATAGCCTGTCGAGTGTTAGCGATCGCCCCACATAATCTGTTTTAAGCACCGTAAATCCTGCCTTAGTTGCAAGTTTTTCTAGGGTGCTGGTCGTAAAAAAGTAAATATGTCCGTCGCAACTGAGACTTCTTTCTCTTTTACCCAATAATTTGAACATCAATGTATCGTAGCGGGGGGTTTCCATCACGAATATCCCACCAGGCTTCAAGATCCGATAAACTTCTTTCAACGTACTATAAGGATCGGATACGTGTTCGATCACGTGCATCATCAATACAGCGTCTGCCGATCGATCTTCTAGTTCAGCTTTTTCTAGTATGGTTGGGATGATTTCGATTCCAAACTCAGATTCTGCATATCTGCACATACCCACATTAGGTTCAAGCCCAACTACATTCCACCCATCTTGCTTAAAGAAGTTTAACAAATACCCCAAGCCACTGCCAACTTCAATTAACTTACCTTTTTCGGGATAATGTTGGTGAAGAAAAGCTCTGGTTTTTTCATAATCTTTTACCTGCAGTGCTTCTTTTTCCAGCCTCTGCGAATCTTGGTTAACTATCGCAGATAATACAAACTCTGGATCGTAGGTTTCTATTAATACACTGTCTACTTCTTTGGTTCTCGGGTTAGCATACATCAATCCACAGGCTTTACAATTGACAATTTGATTTACCTGGGCTACTCCCTGCTCAAATCTCACAGTATAGTCATTACTACCGCACAAATTGCATGCAACGTATGTCATAGCTTTGATTTCTTGTACTTTGTTCAACTGAGTTCGGCAT
This sequence comes from Microcoleus sp. OTE_8_concoct_300, assembly GCF_031383065.1. NCBI lineage: Bacteria > Bacillati > Cyanobacteriota > Cyanophyceae > Oscillatoriales > Microcoleaceae > Microcoleus > Microcoleus sp. OTE_8_concoct_300. The sequence continues at coordinate 1,769 of NZ_JANMZH010000131.1, forward strand.
TGATTCTAACATATTCACCTGTGGGCAGCCACAAGTCTTGTATTTTGTTACACAAGTTTACATCATTGCCGCTATTCCTCCTACACACCCTAAATTTACCCGGCAAAAGTTAGTTTTTTAAACTAGTATGTATACGTTTCTCAGTAACATGAGGTGCTCTCGCGGCCATAGGGCATAGGGCATAGGACATCAGTTGCGAGCGGTATGTACCTCATTTTATTGATAACCGCTATAGTTTATTTGTTCACACATAACAGCTTAAAGATAGCGGAGTTTATATAATAGTTTTTTTTACTTTATGCCTATTTCTTATCAATTTTGTAACATATAAGTTATCAAAGTTGTCTAAATATGAGTCTCAAGTTTTTTTTGAGTGTAGGTAATTATTATGTCAAAATTAGGTGCATTTTTATTATAAATTTACACAGCAGTTCTATTGTCCCTGTTTTTCGATATTTCTCTCCGATTTCTTCATTGTTATTGCTCGCTCGCAGGATGCGGCTAACTTGGTTGCTAATCGATACTCAGTTTTCTTGTCTACGTCACAAAATGCTATAACTCTGATTTCTAATACTGACTTATCAGCAACTAAACAACCTTGGCTCTCCTCTAATATTTGAAAATTTTGATTATAATTCAGCCTCCTGACAAAATATTTCTGCTTTTTACATAATCCTCTGATTCTATCCTGACTTGAAAAACCTCTCTCGATTATACCGACAGGATTTTTCGGAATTAAATCAACTGTTTTCTCCCATATTTACTATCATGATTTGTTCGGAAATGAAGGCTCGCTCCTGATACTTCTTAATTATTTAAATTGATTAGACTCAACATTTTTTTTTGATAATTCCTTGAGCCCTAGCAGTTTAATTGTCAGGAGAATGGTGTATAATTTCAAGAAAATAATGCTAACTCCTCCCATTTACACTTTTGATGGGTTTCCTTAATTAGTTGCACTAACAAATATTTAAAGATTTCTGTAGTTTTCACTTTATTGGCTTTAAACAAGGTAGAAATAATAAATATCAATTTTTATTCCTGGATGATTGAGAGGGGCAAATAAATCTCTCATACTCCTTGATGCTGGGGTCGATCGCAAAAATTAGCATAAGCTTGACAAAAATCGAAATGTACTCAGAAATGGATGATCTGACGCTTGGAAGCTTTTCTAAAAATTCTTGACAATCTTGGGTAACTTTGATAGCCTTGAGTTATTTTCAAATAAGTTTAATGCCTTCTGTTTCTCAGAGTGAAGGCATTGTTTTGAGAAGATTTATTAACATTCAAAACTTGTGGGGAAACCGATAGCATGGAGGTGCATTTTTAAGCGCTCGGATTTGACACTCTGACTATCTCCAGGCGGGGGGTTCATAATCATTGATGAACAGACGACCAAATTTGACACAGATAGGATTCTGTTTTCCTTTTTTATTGCCGTTTTTAGGAATATGGGTTGATTAACACTCGGGGCATTGCATGGTGATTCTTCGTATTCATACTCTAATTCACCAACGCCCCGTTGAGCAGCGAGCTCGTTGAGGATGGGATTCCCCGATCGCCAGCTTGCGGCCAAACGGTGAATCAGCAGCAGCGGGTTGCCTGTGCTGCGTCGGAGATGGTTCAATTCACCAGCCCTTGTTCCAGTTCAGCCGTTGAGCCGTATTCAATAGAGAGTCTATCGACTCTCAGGCGATCGCCCTACTTCAAAACTCCTGACGACTCGGACGGATCATAATCTCGTTGACATCCACATCAGCGGGTTGCTCGATGGCATAGGCGATCGCCCGGGCGATCGCATCCGCATCCATGGCGAGTGAATAAAACTGATTCACCCCTGATGTCGTATCACCATCAGTGATGGTACTGGTCAACTCAGTCGCAACCGCATCGGGTGAAATGTTGGTAGAACGAATTTCACGGTTTGACTGCCGCAGCAGCCCTTCAGTCGCCATCGCACCGGGTGAAATGATGGTAGAACGAATTTCACCGTTTGACTCCAGTCGCAGCCCTTCGGAAATTGCTCGCACTGCATACTTGGTAGCACAGTAAACTGCCGCCCCCGGTACTACTTTATGCCCTGCTATAGACGACAAGTTGATTACGTGCCCAGACTTCTGTTGGCGCATAGTCGGCAGCACCGCAGCGATACCGTAAAGCACGCCTTTAATGTTGACATCAATCATTTGATCCCACTCATCGACCTTAATCTGGTCAAGGGGAGACAGTGGCATTAAAGCCGCATTGTTGACCAGAACATCGATGCGTCCATAGGTTTCCAAGGTTGCCTCAGCCAAGGCTTGCACCTGGGCGCGATCTGCCACATCGGTGACTCGATAGGCAACCGTGCCACCTGTTTTTTCGATCGCAGCCACCAAGTCTTTGAGTCTATCTTCACGGCGAGCAGCAAGCATCAGTTTGGCTCCGCTGGCGGCTAAACGACGAGCAGTGGCTTCCCCTAAACCGCTACTTGCTCCGGTAATAATGACAACCTTGCTTTCAATCTCAGACATCTTTACTCGTGTTAGTTGATTAAATCGGCTCCCCTAAAACCGATCGCAAAGCCGCTTAATTACCAAGCGCGATCGTATTGAATTGGAGCAGGTACCGATTGACGTAGTTGCTTCGCAGCCCGCATCGGCCAATAAGGATCGCGCAGCAGTTCTCTGGCAAGTAATACCATATCTGCTTGACCTGTCCGGATGATGTGGTCAGCCTGCGCGGGTGCAGTAATCATACCAACGGCTCCGGTGGCGATGTTCGCGGAGCGTCGAATGCTCTCGGCAAAGGTAGTTTGATAACCTGCACCCGTCGGAATCTTTTCCCCCGGTACAATTGCGCCTGAGGAACAATCGATTAAATCAACGCCCAGTGACTTTAATTTATAGCTGAGTACAATACTTTGTTCAATGTCCCAACCATTTGGAACCCAATCGGTTGCAGAGATGCGAACCCAAAGCGGTGTTTGATCCGGCAAAACATTTCGCACCGCTTCTACGACTTCACATAAAAACCGGATGCGATTCTCAAAAGTGCCACCATAGTCATCTGTCCGTTGATTGCTCAAGGGAGACATAAATTCATGCAGTAGGTAGCCGTGAGCCGCATGAATCTCTATTAGGTCAAATCCGGCTTCGAGGGCGCGTTGAGCTGCCTTGACAAAGGATGCGGTCAACTTTTGAATGTCTTCGATACTCACAGCGATCGGGGCGGGGCTATCGGGAGCAAATGGAATGGCGCTAGGGGCGATCGAAGTCCATCCTCCAAGAGATTCTCCCAGCACATCGCCGCCATCCCACGGAGGCGCTGTACTGCCTTTTCGACCTGCATGAGCAAGTTGAATTCCAGCAACCGCACCGTTGCGGTGAATTAACTCGACGATTCGCGCCAACATTTCAATGTGAGCCTCTTGCCAGATTCCCAAATCTTGCGGCGAAATTCGTCCTTCAGGCTCGACTGCAGCTGCTTCAGTCATCACCAGCCCTGCCCCTCCTACGGCTCGACTGACGAGATGAACCAGATGCCAATCATTCGCGAATCCATCAACGCTTGAATATTGACACATGGGAGAAACTGCAATGCGATTTCGGAAGGTAACGCCACGTTGATCGAATGGCTCAAATAAATGCGACATGGTTGTAAACCCGTGAGTTATAAAATGCACAGATGTCAAGCACAGACTTTCTTCACACTGGGAAGTTGACTGACCTCATTCCACCAAGTTCGCAGCAAAGAAGTTTGCGCGATCGTTGCTTCGTACTCTGGGGTCTGCGACAGGTGGGTGAAGACCGGAATTAGGTAGAAATCGACAATGCTCAGTTCGTGGCCGAGCAAATACGGGTGTCCTACAGTTAGGGACTCGATCGCCTCTAGCGCCGTCTTTACAGGTGCTAAGGCAGCTTTCACCTTGTCCTCGTCAGTTTGACCCCCGTGGCTGCGCACAATCAGACGCTGAATGGCAATTGACAAAGGTTGCGGGTGCATAGAGATCGCTGTCCATAATCCCCATAATCTGGCGTCTCCGAGGGCTTTTCACTATACACCTTAAATATCTATAGTGAGTGCGTTTTTGATGACTAAAATCACAGTTTAGGATCTGGAACCCGAAAGTAACAATAACCCGTTAGAAGGAGATTAATTTCACAGCAGACAGTATCGGGATTCTTAGCTGCCAACGCCGTCAAACCTTCGGCTTTTTTAGATTCTGCCTTCTGCTTTGGGATGAAACATTTTTTCAACTATATTTTGGCGCAGAAAAACTGTCAAGGGTTTTTCTATCAAAGAGTAGAATATGCAACCTAAAACTACGGTGAACAATGCCACTAGAGCCGGAGCAAAGACACCGTCGAAATATTTTCCTAAATTCGCCTTTTCCACAATTTTTGTACTTGCTGAAATCAGCGGTCCGTGGGTCAAGAATATCGAGTAGGAGGCATCTCCCAAGAAAATTAAAAGATCAGGAATTTTCGGGGAATCCTTGAGGTCTATCGACGTAGCAGCAAGGATTAGCATAGCTGCTAGCACTGCAAAAGTAGTGATGCGATCGAACCCTATGTTTGTCCATGCGACCAGCATTCCTAAAAAAACATATCCTAAATTTGCTATCCCAAACAATATCCACCTGTACTTGCCGATCTTATTGTTATATTTAATCACAATATACGCAGCCAAGCAGCCCAAAACCAATTCTAGATTCATATTTCCAAATAATGTTTTCAGCAACAAAAAATCGGGGGGGGGAATTTTACAATTTTACGAAAATGTAAAATCGTTACCAATAGCCAAGCCGAAAGAAGAGGCACAGAATGTTTAGGTTTCAGCCAGATAGCTATGCTGAACAATAAATAAAAATATATTTCGTAAGTTAAAGTCCAACCTACATCCAGAATGAACTTGTCCTTTTGAGGAATCAAGAGCAGCGACACAATTACATGTCCCAAACTTAAATCTTTATTGTTAGCAAAACCTGGAATTACTAGAAATAAACACCAAACAGTCAGAGTAATTATCCAGTATATCGGATAAATTCGCACGGCGCGTTTGACTAAAAACGATTTTAACTGGTCTTTTTTACCGATCGCCGATCGGTGAACGTACACCATGATAAAACCGCTCAATACAAAAAAGTAATCAACACCGCTCCACCCAGCCTTAAATAAATTAAAAAAAGTTACTTGATTTAATCTCTCCGCACTCATCTGGTTGAGGTGAACCATGACCACCAATACAGCCGCAATGCCTCGATAAACTTGCAAGAGGTTAAGCTTTTTGTGAGGAGTTGAACTCTGTGTCATGAGAAAATACCTTTTTCAAGGATGGCCGTTGCCCTGGCTCCCCAACTATAGTCCACCCACTAAACAGAGTCAACACATTAGACACTATAATATAACTTTATACTTTTTTCATAAAGTTGTGCAAGAAGACTTCCGACTGATCGTGGACTTAGTTCTAGTTCTCGCTGCTGCCGCAGCAGGAGGACTCTTTGCATCGCTGTTGCGACAGCCAGTAATTCTCGGGTATCTCCTGGGAGGGATTGTAGTTGGACCGGCTGGTTTGGGGCTGATTAAAGAATTAATTCAGGTAGACACCCTGGCTGAATTCGGGGTTGCCTTTCTGTTATTTGCCTTGGGAGTAGAATTTTCTTTCGCCGAACTCCAGAAAGTTAAAGCGATTAGTTTGGGCGGGGGGGGCTTGCAAATTGTGCTGACGATCGCCATTACTACTGCAATTTCCTTGGCTGTAGGCTGGGTAGAATCGCCGGCTCAAGGCGTGTTTTTAGGATCGATTCTGTCACTTTCCTCGACAGCAGTCGTACTGAAATGCTTGATGGAGCGCAATGAAGGCGGTACTGCTCACGGTCAAGTCATGCTGGGAATATTAGTAGTTCAAGATTTGGCCTTGGGACTAATGCTAGCAGTTTTGCCGGCACTCAATCAGCCAGCAGAAGCGATCGGCTTTACGGTAGCCTGGGCCCTGCTGCGGATCGGGTTATTTGCTGTCGGTGCTGTAGTCGCGGGCATTTGGATCGTACCGCAGTTGCTGCGCTACCTCGCGCAAACAGAAAGCCGCGAACTGTTTTTGCTGGGAGTTGTGGTTTTGGCTTTAGCGATTGCGCTACTGACAGAATATTTGGGTTTTTCGATCGAGATGGGCGCATTTGTGGCGGGTTTAATGATTTCGGAGGTGGAATATGCCGACCAAACTTTAACTTATGTCGAGCCTTTGCGAGATATTTTTGCATCCTTATTTTTTGTCACCATCGGGATGTTAATTGACCCGATGTTTCTGTGGAACCATCTAGAAGTAATTCTGGGACTGGTATTTCTAGTATTTGTCGGCAAATTCTTGATTATAACCCCGATAGTCCGACTATTTGGCTATCCGCTAAAAACAGCATTAATCACAGGTTTGGGCTTAGCTCAAATAGGAGAATTCTCCTTTGTACTCGCTAGTTCCGGGCAAGTTATGGGGCTGGTTTCGCGAAACGTTTACCTGTTAATTTTAGGAACAACGGCAGTCACCCTCGTGCTGACCCCGTTTGTATTGAGAAGCGTGCCGCAGTTATTGAAATGGGCGGAAAATTTCGGGCCTTTGCAGCGCTATTTTGACGAAACATCTCAACCTGTGGCAATAGCTGAAACTTTGCCGGAACAAAATCATGTTGTGGTTTGCGGCTACGGGCGAGTCGGCAGAATTTTAGTCAAAATGCTGCAAAGCCGCAACTGTTCAGTTGTGGTGATCGACGAGTCAGAAAGTAGTATTCAAGAGTGCAGAGTGCAAGGAATTCCTTACATTTACGGGAATGCTGCCAGCTTGCACGTATTGGAAGCCGCCCGGGTGGAACGGGCAAAAGCCATGGCGATCGCCCTTCCTGATCCTATGAGCACTCGCTTGTGTCTGAAGCGGGCTTTAGAATTAGTCCCGGATTTGGATATTGTGGTGCAGGCCAACCAAGATAAAGACATCGAACTGCTTTACCAACTCGGGGCCTGGGAAGTTGTGCAGCCGGAGTTTGAGGCCAGTTTAGAACTGTCTTCCCACTTGCTGGCTGGCATGGGGCTCTCCGCAATGACGATCGCGCGGGATGTGCAGCAAATTCGCAGCAGCCGCTATCTGGAATTGCGGCCACCCCGCGAACCTTTGGCGGTTTCGCGGGATTTGAAAGTGGCGGTTCGAGATATGAACAGCGAGTGGTACAACTTGCCGTCAGGTTCTCCCATCGCCAGCATGACTCTGGAAGAAACTAACTTGCGGCAGTTGACAGGGGTCAGCGTGATGGCGATCGTCCGCGCAGATGGCGAGGAAATTGATTATCCCAACGGCAAGACAGCTTTGCAGTCGGGCGATCGACTTTTTGTAGTGGGAGAACCGGAAGAACTCATCAGTTTTGAGTTGCTGGCGAAGGGGGAAGTTGCAGTCCCGCAGGGCGACAGTTCTTGTCAGTGGCTGAGGCTGCCAGCAAACAGCCCTTGGGCGGGCAAAAAACTATCAGAGGTAGATTTGCTGGGCCAGTACGGGGTGCAGGTGCGGGCGATCCGCCGGGAAGGGAAATTTACTCGCTGGCCGGACGGAACTACCAATTTGCATGAAGGCGATCGTTTGCTGCTGTGCGGCGGCTTCTACGAGCTCGGCTTGATGCAGCGGACTGCCTTACCGCCGGTTCGGCTACCTGCTTTAAAGCTGCCTTTTGTCGCCGCCCAAGTCAGCGAAAAGCTGTTTAGCGATTAGTCCGCGGGCAGTTGGCAGTGGGCAGTTGGCAGTTGGCAGTTGGCAGTTGGCAGTTGACTGTGGGCAGTTGGCAGTTGGCAGTTGGCAGTTGGCAGTTGGCAGTTGGCAGTTGGCAGTTGGCAGTTGGCAGTTGGCAGAAAAAGAAACTATTCTCAATGCCCCATGCCCCATGCCCCATGCCCCATGCCCCATGCCCCATTCTCAGCCGTTGGGTTTGAGATAAGCAATTGCTGGGCGCGAGATCAGAATTTGTTGGTCTGACGGATCGAGGAGGCAAATGCAGCTATGATCCTGCCAAAAAATTCTGCCCGCTAGCAAGTCGCCGGTCACGAGTTTAATCTCTACCTGTTCTTTGTCTTTGATGTAGCTTTGTATTAAGCGAACGCTGGGCAATCCGGTCTCAAATTCTGACATAGTGGGAAATGGGTAATTTGGTCATTAGTCATTAGTCATTAGTCATTAGTTATTAGTCATTAGTCATTAGTCTTTGGTGGCAAACTGAGGATTGAGGAGTGAGGACCCAGGACTAAGGACATCCGGGCGGGACGCAACTGGCAAATGACTAAGGACTTTATGAAGTCTATCAACTAATCAGTTTTAACCAAAAGAGGTTTGTTTTTATGCCGATCGAGTTTGCGAAGTATCACGGACTGGGAAATGATTTTATTCTGATTGACAATCGCCACTCGTCAGAACCGGTGATCACGCCAGAACAAGCTGTGGATTTGTGCGATCGACATTTCGGGATTGGCGCAGACGGCGTGATATTTGCTCTTCCAGGGCAAAACGACACTGACTATACGATGCGGATTTTTAACTCCGACGGTTCGGAACCGGAAATGTGCGGCAACGGGATTCGCTGTTTGGCTAAGTTTATCGCCGATTTGGAAGCGTCGGAAATTCACCCCCAACCCCCCCAAGCTTCGGGGGGGAGTGAATCTAAAAGTGAGTACCGGATTCACACCGGTGCGGGCGTTATTATCACTGAATTGCGATCGGACGGTCAGGTTAAGGTGGATATGGGAGTTCCCCGGCTGCTGGCTGCCGAAATTCCGACAACTTTGGCGGCACCGGATGCCAAAGTTATTGATGTGCCACTCGAAGTAGCGGGTAAATCTTGGTCTGTTACCTGCGTCAGCATGGGCAATCCTCACTGCATTACTTTTGTAGAGGATGTTTCGGCTGTTGCTTTAGAAACTGTCGGGCCTCAATTCGAGCACAACCCGGCCTTCCCGCAGCGTACAAATACGGAATTTATTCAAGTTATACGTTCGGAGTATGTAAAAATGCGGGTGTGGGAAAGAGGCGCGGGTGTTACTCTAGCTTGTGGGACTGGTGCTTGTGCTGCTGTGGTAGCTGGGGTGTTGGTAGGGAAGTGCGATCGGGCAACTGCGGTTGAACTCCCTGGCGGCATTTTGGAAATCGAATGGGCAGAAGTTTCTGGGCGGATTTACATGACCGGGCCGGCACAGCGAGTATTTACTGGTTGTATTAGTCATTAGTCATTAGTCATCAGTCACGGGTCAGAACGGATTTTTTGTTGAATTAACAAACAATAAAAATTATTGAATTCAAAATTTTTATTGAAGTCTGACCAATGCCTTCCGCCTTCAGAAGTCATGGGCTGCGGACTGAAGACTGAAGACTAATAACTAAGCCTGAAATCTAAAATCAAAAATCTAAAATCAAAAATCTAAAATTGAGTAGGTGGGCTTGCATGGCTGGAGGTATTTATCTGATTCAGGACGACGACAGGCTGGTAGAAATGATGGAACAGCCCTACGACTCGGAAGACCAGTTACAAGACTTGCTAGTAACTTATCCCACTTTGATCGCGGGAGACCAAATCGATCGGGCGACGGCGCGGAGGTGGCTGTTAATTTCGCGGGAACCTGCACCCAGCGATGAGGAAACAGCGGTGCAGTGGTCGCTGGATCATTTGTTTCTCGACCAAAATGCCGTTCCTACTTTGGTGGATGTCAGGCGAACTCCTAATGCCGAACTGCGGCAAAAAGTTTTGGGTCAGTCGATCGACTATGCTGCTAATGCGTTCGTTTACTGGCCGGTCGATTCAATTATCGCTCTGTTTGAAGCTAATTGTCGCGATCGGGGTCGCGATCCTGAACAGATTTTTGAAGAGTTTCTCGGTGCAGATGCTAATGAAGACAGATTTTGGCAGAAGGTTAAAACTAATTTGCAAGCCGGTAAAGTTCGCTTAGTGTTTGTAGCTGACGAGATTTCCGCTGAAATGCGCCGAGTTGTGGAATTTCTCAACGAACAAATGGACCCGGTTGAAGTTTTGGCCCTGGAAATTAAACAGTATGTAAGTCAAGACGGTTTGAAAACCCTGGTTCCGAGAGTGATCGGTCAGACAGCCGAAGCACAGCAGAAAAAATCTAGCGCAACACGCGAAAGAAGGCGCTGGGATGAATCTTCATTTTTTGCGGAAATCAAAGCTAGACGGGGCGCGGATGAGGCGCAAATGGCAAGAGAAATTTACCTTTGGGCGAAAAGTCAAGAACCCGAAGTTCACATTCACTGGGGAACGGGGGACGCCTACGGCGGTTTCGTCGCTCAATTGCCTCAAAAGGGAAGAAAACCCTATCAGTTATTCACTGTAGATATTGCTGGTAGAATGGAGATTTCTGCTGATAATTACGGTTCCAGGCCGCCGTTTAATGCGGAACATCATTGGCTGGAATTGAGAAGTAAGCTGACTTCGATCGGTCTGTCGCTACCTACAGAACCGGGCGAGAGAAGGTCGCCGAGTCTGGCTTTGTTTACTTTGCAAGACGAATCGGCCCTCAAGCAAGTTGTACAAACTTTTGACTGGGTGATTGAGCAAATTAAAACGTTATAGTTATCAGTCATTTGTAGGGTGATATTCGGCGCAACTTACCCCTATTTGTAGGGTGCGCCGAATATCACCGAAGAACGAGGGGGAAGCCCCTGGCTTTAGCACCTTACCTTTATTAGCGGATTTTATTTGTCCTCAATCTTGATTAAATAGTTATTAGTTATTATACTAAATCCGGATTTGTCATCCCCGTTAGGAAGTCGGATCTTGAAATCGCGTACACAAGCTTTCGTCAACTCCAAGCGGACTAAAGAATAAAGGGAGTATTTAACGCGGATTTGGTATAGCAATCCTAAATGAGTCATAAATTTTTTACCCCACCCCAGGCCTCCCCGAAGCCGCGGGGAGGGAGTAAGAAATTCACAAATGATTTAGGATTGCTATATTAGCTGCTAACTAATGACTAATGACTAATGACTAATGACTAATGACTAATGACTAATGACTAATGACTAATAACCAATGACTATTGATAGCGAATGTTTGCTTTTTTTAAGCGCCGCAGGGCTTCTCCGAGTCGATCGCAATCTGCAATTAAACTAACTCTCACATATCCTTCGCCGCCAGGCCCAAAAGCATTGCCAGGAGTCACCACAACACCCGTTTGCTGCAAAACATTGAGGGCAAAATCAGTCGAACTCATGCCGCGAGTGCAGGGAACCCAAAGATACATTGCAGCCAGAGGTTTAGGAATATTCCACCCTAATTCGGCCAATCCTTCAACCATAAAATCCCGGCGAGTCCTATAACGATTCTGCACTTCGTGCAAGTAACTGTCGGGCAATTGCAGTGCAGTTTCTGCTGCTGCTTGCAATGCGGAAAATATACCGTAATCTAGGTTGGTTTTTAAGGTACGCAAACCTTGAATAATCTTGCTATTTCCTACTACAAAACCGACTCGCCAGCCTGCCATATTGTAGGTTTTTGACATGGTGTGAAATTCGACACCGATTTCTTTACCGCCGGGAATTTCTAATAAACTTGTGGGTTGATAGCCGTCAAAAGCTAATTCGGCATAACACAAATCATGAACCAGCAAGATTTGATGTTTGTGTGCGAAAGCAACAATATCTTTGTAAAATTCGCGGGGTGCAGTTGCTCCAGTCGGATTACTGGGATAATTAAAGTAGAGTATTTTGGCTTGTTCGGCTACGCTGTCGGGAATGTCGGCTAAGTCAATTACCCAGTCATTTTCTGGTTTGAGGATGATGTTGTGAACTTTTGCACCGGCAATGATTGGGCCGCGAAATAATACGGGATAAGCGGGACTCGGTACTAATACTAAGTCGCCGGGATTGATATAGGCGATCGCAAAATGTGCTAAACCTTCTTTAGAACCCAACAGAGGCAATGCTTCGCTTTCTGAATCGAGTTCAACGTTGTAGCGGCGGCTGTACCATTTAGTAATGGTGTGGCGGAAACTAGCAGTTCCTTCAAAGGGTGGATAGCCGTGATTTGCAGGATTTTGGATGGCTGCGACTGCGGCTTCTACTACTGGTTGAGGAGTGGCACCGTCAGGGTTTCCCATTCCTAAGTCTATTAAATCGAGTCCTTGTTCGCGGGCGCGGGCTTTGAGTTCGTCGAGACGGGCAAATACGTAGGGCGGTAGTTTTTGCAACCTGTCAGCAGGGCTAATCCAATCCAAGGTCATTTATTTTTTGTCAGTTGTCAGTTTTCCTGGTTTGTAGTAAGGACTTTCGTCCTTGCTAGCACAGCCTTTTCAGGACTAAAGTCCTTACTACAAACTGTTTTAATTCTTAATCTTTAATTCTCCCACAGGTGCGGTGGTAGAAACCATCGCTGCCATTAATTGTTGGGGAACGACTTTAAAAGGCAGTCTGTGGATGTCGGAATTAGGATTGCAGGCTATGTCGGCGGCGCGCTGCAATTCTGTGATGGTAATATCTCCGAGTCCGAGGTTGTCTAAAGTTTGGGGCAATCCAATTTCGGCGTAGAATTTTAGTAGTTGCTGTCTGGCGGTAGCGGCGAGTTGATTGTTTTGCATCATTTCTTCTAGCCGCAGTTGTACTAAAATGCCGTAGGCGACTTTTTCGCCGTGCAATGTGCCGTGACTTGCTAATAGATGAGTTAGGCCGTTGTGGACGGCGTGGGCGGCGACGGTGCGACATTGGGCGCCGCCAATTCCGCCGATTACTCCTGCTAGCAATACGGTGGCATCTGTGACTTCTTGCCAGGTTTCGCTACCGGGTTCTTTGAGGGCGGCGGCTGATTTTTGGAATAAAATATCGCGTAGTATTCTAGCTTGTTGGACGGCGGAAATTATCAGGGTTTGTTCGGAGTGTCCGCTGCTGACTGATGCTTCGTACCATTTGGCGATCGCATCTCCAATTCCTGCTACTAATGTCCCCTGCGGTGCGGTTTGAATCAAACCGTAATCGAGTATTAATAAGTCTGGACATCTGGCTAAACTGACATCGTATTGGAATGCACCTTGTTCTGAATAAATGTTAGAAAGGGCTGTCCAAGCGGCACAGGTGGCTGCTGATGTGGGTATGGTGACGATCGGGATTTTGCACTGATGGGCGACCAGTTTTGCTGCGTCTAAGGCTTTGCCGCCGCCTACTCCGATGATGAAGTCGGCTTCATGGGTTTGGACTGCTTCGCGGAGGGTTTCGAGGCTTCTTTCGCTGCAATCCTTGCCGTATGATGTTTCGGCGGATTGTAACTGCTGCTGTTGGAGGATTGGTTGCAGGTAAGGTTGGGTGGCGGCGAGGGAGTTGCTGCCGCCGACGATTAGCGGCCGCTTTCCGAAACGGGCGATCGCATCTCCGGCTTGTGCGATCGCCGATCGACCCCGCAATACACAGGCGGGAGCAATTGTCAAGGAATAAATTGCAGTTGGGGTGGCGGTTTTAGTGCTTTGGGTTTGAGTCATCGAACCACTGGATAAGTGATGAGAAGGTTGACGCTTTGCAGGATTGCTGGATTTTCTAGGATAACTCTAACCCATGTTGGGCGATCGGGTAAGTTTTGTAAAGTTTTTATTAAGTATTGTTGGGCTGTTGGGGGATGGGAGGGGGGAGTTGAGGGGAGTTGGGGAGTTGAGGGCGATCGAATTATGATTAAAATTGAGGCTTAACGTACAACTCCCAGACTTGTTTCAATGCTGCTGCATCTGCTTGAGAAATTTGCCCGATTTTCGCTAGCAACAAAGACTTTTCCAAACAATCTAATCTAGACAAACGCACTGTTGAAGCAACGCGCAAACCGCTGACAGACCAATCATTAAGAAATACATCAGTTTGGCTGCGGGGTTTGGCAGAGGTGACGGCGGCTGCTACCACATCCTCGCTATCCAACCACAGCAAAAGTAGGGGGCGTTTTTTATAGCCGGCGCCGCTTGTAAAGGGAATATTTGCCACCCAAAAATCACCAGGTTCAATAGTCGTCATAAAGTCCTTCGTCTTCGGGTGCGTAACCTTTCAAAAAAGCATCATGACTGCGAGTAATAGCTGGGTCAATTAAATAGTCTTCGCCGTCTAGTAGCGAGCGCTTGAGAGGCGGTGTTTCTGTTGGCGAAGTGCTAGATTCTGAACTTACGCTCAACGGCTTTCTCTGTAGTAGTAATTTGAGTACCCGGCTGGATAGTGTTTCTGTTGACGAAGTGCTAGATTTTGAACTTATGCTAAACTGCTTTGTCGGTTGTGATTTGTACAAGAGGAATTGCACAAAATCGAGCACTTCTTCTTGTTTTTCTCTCGACAGAAGTCGCAATTTTTCGGACACGGCTTTTTCGATATTATTAAGAGTTGGTTTCATGGGATTTTTACCCTTCAGCTTTGTTAGATTTCTGCATTACCTACATATTTGATCGAGACTCTCAAAAATGAGAGCTTTCTTGATTCTAGCCTGTTCAACAATATAACTGCTCGAAGTTCCTCACCTCTTTGGTTTTAATCGTTGAAGGCGGGCTGTTTTTTGGGGTCGAACAAACCCTACATACTTAAACCAGTCAGTAGCAAGTAATCAAAGAGCGCTTTTTAAAGTGCGACGAGTAAGATGTTTGAGTCGGGTGGTGCGCCGTCGATCGAGAACTGGAGATTCCGACGGGTAAGAAGGGGTAGACAGACATGGGCAAGTTGCGGTATTTTTAGACTTTATCATGTATTGTACCGTATCTGCGGTACAATTATCACTTAGCTGGCTTCGCTTTGGGCTGAAACAATGCTTCTAAATAATCTGTCAGTGTTTAACATTGTTTAACATTAAGCTATTCACCTCTAATTGTTGTAGTTCAGTCTATGAGAAAGCCACAAACTGTTAAAGCTTTGGAAGAGCTAGGACGGGTTCAACTCTCTAAGAGTTTTTTCATGCGTGAGTTTCTTTATTCAGAAATCTCTCAAATTGAAGGTATCCCTAACATTCCTAGCGATCCTGATTTGGCGATCGCAGCAGGAAAGAATTTGTGTGAGAGGGTGCTTGAACCAATTCAAGATGCGCTTGGTCGGATTAGTATCCGCTCAGCCTATCGTTCTTGTGCGGTGAACGCCAAAGGAGCAGAGAATAAAAATCAGTACAACTGTGCCAGTAATGAGGCCAACTATGCAGAACATATCTGGGACGTAAAAGATTCAGATGGGTATATGGGAGCAACAGTATGTATTGTTGTTACATCATTCATCCCTTACTACGATCGCACTCAAGATTGGACAGCATTGGCATGGTGGATACATGACCAC
>NZ_JANMZH010000163.1:0-7223 GCF_031383065.1 Microcoleus sp. OTE_8_concoct_300
TCGTTCTCCCGATGTCTCTTGGATAAAAAAGGAAAAATGGGACGCACTTAGTCCCGCACAAAAACAAAAATTTCCTCCCATCGCCCCCGATTTTGTCTTGGAATTAATGTCGCCCACCGATAGTTTAAAAGATACCCAAGAGAAAATGCAAGAATACATGAGCAACCAAGTAAAACTAGGTTGGTTAATCAACCGCAAAACCCGCCGACTCGAAATCTATCGCCAAGGACAAGAAGTAGAAATACTTGAATCTCCCGCAGAACTTTCAGGAGAAGATGTTTTGCCCGGTTTCGTGCTAAACTTGCAGCTAGTCTGGCAATAACTAAAAAGTCTGCATTCATCAGCGTCTATTGGCGTTCATCTGCGGTTAAAAAAAATCTAATGGAAACGAAAGAAACCACTTCCCTAACAGCCGAACAGCACAAACAGAAAATGCAGCGCCGCCAAGAAGTACAGGCGCAGCGAATCGCTAACTCCTCAAAAGAAAAAGGTTTAATTATAGTCAATACCGGTAACGGCAAAGGCAAAACTACAGCCGCTTTGGGAATGGTTGTGCGATCGCTCGGTCACGGATACCGCGTCGCCATAGTACAATTTATCAAAGGCGCCTGGGAACCTGCTGAGAAAGCCGTTTTTCAACTCTGGGAAAAACAGCTAGAATTTCACGCAATGGGAGAAGGCTTTACCTGGGACACGCAAGACCGCGATCGAGATATTGAAACAGCTCAAAAAGCCTGGGATAAAGCTGTAACTTTTATCTGCAATCCCGAATTTAAATTAGTGCTGCTAGATGAAGTCAATATAGCATTAAAACTAGGTTATTTGCAAGTCGAGCAAGTGCTCTCCGGCTTAGAACAAAAACCAGAAGAAACCCACATTATTTTAACAGGTAGAGGCGCCCCGCCAGCGCTAATTGAACGGGCAGACTTGGTGACAGAAATGACCTTAGTTAAGCATCCATTCCGAGAACAAGGCATTAAAGCTCAGCCAGGTATTGAGTATTAATATTGTTTTTACAAAACAGACGCACTCCGACAAAGAAACCGGGTTTTTTACCGAATCTGCAGGTCACAACGCGTCTTTTCGTCCATCAAACCCGGTTTCTGAGTCCCCATGCGTCCAGGGCTATTTTATTCAGGACGAAGAGCCCGAATGGATGCACCCCAATTTTGTAGGATATATTTGCAAAAATGGGATGCTGCCGCCCGAATTGGCTTAAAGTTGATTTGGAGAAGACTGAAGGCCTCACTAAAAACCCGTATTCATATTGTTTGTAGTCAGGACTTTTTCCCCAATCTAAAATCTTAAATTTAAAATAGATCTATGCTGGCAATATTAAAATAAAAGTTGACCCCTTGCCCAACTCGCTATCCACCGTAATTTCTCCCCCCAGCATCTGAGAGTATTTCTGCGCTATTGCTAAACCCAAACCCGTACCTCCGTACTTGCGGGTAGTCGAAGCATCCGCTTGCGTAAAAGGTTGAAATAACTTTTGTAGCTGTTCAGGAGTTATCCCAATCCCCGTATCAGTACAATTAAAAATTAACTGTTCAGCATCCCAACTATTCTCGTTATTTTTAATTCTTTCAACGCTGAGTGTAATTGTCCCTTTCTGAGTAAACTTAGCTGCATTGCTGAGCAAATTAAACAAAATTTGAGTTAACTTAATTTGATCGGAATACAATTTGCCAATATTATTAGGACACTCAACATTCAGGCGATTGGTGTTTCGCACAAATAGCGGTTTAACAGTTGTCGCTACATTTTGAACTACCTCCGACACGTCAAAAGTTTCTAATTCAAGTTCCGCGTGACCGGCTTCAATCTTCGACAAGTCGAGAATATCATTAATTAATGTTAGTAAAAGCTTGCCTGCATTGTGAATTCTATCCAAATCCGACACAAAATTTTCTTCGCCCAAATCTAAAGCCTCTTCTTGCAGAATCTCGCTGTAACCGATAATCGCATTCAGAGGAGTTCGCAGTTCGTGGCTCATGTTAGCCAAAAATTGACTTTTAGCCAAACTAGCTGCTTCTGCTGCTTCCTTTGCCTTGTACATTCCTGTCTCGGCTTGCAAGCGGTCGGTCACGTCGTGAGCCAGCACTAATTCAGCATTTCTGCTATCAAATATCAGGGAATAAGAAGTAATTTCTACATCAATAATTGTTCCGTCTTTTTTCAGGTGCTGCCACACACCTGCAAACTCAATACCAACATCTACTTGGGATATATTTTCTAGCAATTTCGCCACATCTTGGGGGGGACGAATGTCCGCAATGGTCATGTTGAGAAATTCGTCGCGAGTGTAGCCGTAGTGCAGGACAGCAGCCTGATTGACGGCTATAAATTCCAGAGTTTCTAAATCGTAAACCCACATCGGATGGGGGTTATTTTTAAACAAAAGTCTGTAGCGTTCTTCCGAGGCTCGCAGTTCGGCTTCGGCTTGCTTGCGCTCGGTAATGTCGCGGACAACAGTGCAAATAATCTCGCGGCCGCCGTAGGAAATTACGCTCCCGCTGACTTCCACGTCCACGCAGGAACCGTCTCGGCGGCGGTAGAGAACTTCGCCAATTCTGAATTGTTTGTCCGTCAGCAGCAACTCGATATTGTTGTCAATTAGGTCTTTAGAGTAAGCGATGATATCGTAAATACTCAGTTGCTTCATCGCCTCAAGACTGTAATCGAGCAAGTTTCTAAACGCTGTATTGGCTTCCAAAAGGCGTTTGGTTTGAGCGTCCCACAGGAAAATGCAATCTGTAGCTTGCTCGACTACGGCTTGGTAGCGGGCTTTTTCCTCAAGTTGTTCGCTTTCGGCGATCGCGATCGCCGAAAGCATTCTGTTGATAGTATGGGCAAGGTCGGACAACTCGTCTTCGCCCGTCACCTGCAGTCGCACCGAGAGGTCTTGGCTGCTGCTGATGTAGTTCACTGCTTTCGCCAAACCGCTCAACGGAGATAGCACCAGACCCTCTAGCAGCAGCAGAGTGCAGCCGACCAACCCAATTCCCGCTAACACTACAGACACCAGCAGGTACAGCAAACTGATCTCACCTTGCCGGTATATTTCTCTGGGGATATCCACCCGCAATAGCAGCGCAGGTTGCTTGTAAATATCGTTGATCAGAGCGTAACCCGCGATCGATTCTTGGCTTAAAGGACGCACCAAAATCGGTTTTTTTTCCGACAGTTTCTCCCGCGCTTTCTGAAAGTCTGCAGGCAACCGAGGCTCATTAACGCTGTGTACTATCAGCGGCAAGCGAGTAATTTTAGAAAGCTTCGCAATGCCCGCAGCATCCAAATTGCGCCCGAATACCAGCGTACCCCGGATCGGGCCGGTGCTTTTAGTCGTGATAATTGGCCGAGAAGTAATCAGTATCGGCCCAGACGGCAGCAGCAGGATACCAGCGAGGCTACTGTTGCGGTTGGGGTGCTGCAACAGCGGGTCACTGAGAGAAATGTGCCGTTGTAATGCTTCTGGAACAGGCGTTAGTTTCAGCTTTTCGCTGTCTAAACCCGTACCGTAAACTATTTTGCCAGAAGTATTGACAAATACGGCTATATTAACTCTCGAATTAGCCAGCCCTTCTGGAACTAAATTGGAGGCAATGAATTCTGAGTTGCGGTTTTGGACGAAAGCGTAGGTGTCGTCCCAGGCCGACCAGTCGGCAAAGCGCGAGTTGAAGTCGTCGGCAGTTTGCCCGAACACGCTGAGCACTCCCTTGACCACCTGTGTGGCTTCTTGTTCCTCTGCTTTGATCAGGCTGCCTAGGAGGATCCTTGAGGAGGCGGCATACAGAATGCCAGTCAGTCCAGCGATGGTAATGCCAACGATAGATAGTGTTTTCCGACGCAGTTTCATCTTGCCGTGTGTGTGGTGTCCGTCCGAAATTCTCAACTCAGGAGCAATTTTACTGATGTTCCCTGAACCCTGACTGCTGGGGCTGCACCTGTCGGCTACTTTTCCCACACCTGCTGTTGGTGAGCTTCCTTGCAAATACCCAAGATGCGATGATCGTTGTCGCTGACGGCGGAAATTCGGTAATACTGTTGCAGGTTTACTGAGTAGGGAGAGCGACTACCGTCGTAACTATCCACCACTATTAAATTTAACTGAGTTCGATCGCTTGTGCCGTAAAAACAGTAAAAAGCAGACCGAGGCAGGTAAAAAGCGCCTACTACCTTACTCTGCCGCATTTCAAATACAAAATATTCTTGCTTAATTTCCTCTGGCTTGCTCGACTGGCCGTAGAGGTAAATGCCATCTGCTAAACCTGTGCTAGCTGTATCTGGCGCAGGATTTGGGGGAGATTGCGACCTGAAAACCCCGGATGTGATGTCCGGATCCTGTGCCCGGGGTGCGGGGAATGCGATGCTGAAGTTACCGGGCGAGAGAGCAAGCACGATCGCGATCGCTTTTAAACTTCCTGTCAATATCAAATAAGTCAAAACCACTCCAGACCCCAAAATTTAAAATAGCTGCCTCGAAGCACCTCTTGTACCCGTTTCAAAAAGCTCCTAAAGAAACCGGGTATCTGGGGTAAACTCAATCTACGTAAATCTATGCCGATCGACTAGAAGTGTCTCAATTGCTGGTTTTCAATTGTCGATGGTTCCCGTTAGGAGGATTGTCGAGCCTGGACACTCTCCCATCTACCAATTGCGTAACCCTACCGACTACCCCTGTCGGTGATAAGCTGTTCTACATTTAAACTGTGTGTCAAAAATCAATACAACTCTTGTGGGACGGGCTTCTAGCCTGTCCCGAATTCCCAATTTAAATGCGTAACAGCTTACTCATCTTCCAACCTGAGCACTTCTGCTTTAAACTTAGGATTGATCCATCCTAAGTCCCAAGCTTCGGTAACAGATTTTCCCATCCAAGTCAAATATCGAACAGTCGCCAAGAGTAAAACCTTGCGGACTTCCGCATACTTCATCCAGCGATTTATTTCGCTATCAGAGCCACGATACAGAATGTTCAGCGCGGCATTTTTATCAGATTGAATCACTACTCCGGTATAAGCGGTAAAACCATCCCCATCCCGTTTACCCAATAACGTCCCGGTTTGAGAACACATTTGCGAAGTGTAAGCAGGATTTACCACTGATAAAGTAGATCCTGTCTCCCTAGAGATTTTCTCCAATGAAGCTTGCAATTCACCTTTCATCCACTGATTAAGCTGGCGATTTATCGCTTTAGATTGTTGCTTGCCAGTGATGGATCGACCCCTCAAATAATACCATTTTAGATTTGACATTTTAGATTAAAGAATTGAATAATTTGGCGTGACCTATTCCATAAGGGTTGGGAGCACAGGCCTACAGTGACATTTGTTTTTACGGGTATAAAAGTATTATTCCCAGCAACGCCAACACTAAAAAAAGAGTTGAGATTTTGGGAAAAATCTCAACTCTTTTACTGACTAACTAGCCAAGTATTCTCGGACTTGAGCTTGGCGGCGCCGCAGGTGGGCGAGGGCTTGATGTTCTAGCTGCCGCACCCGTTCCCGGCTGAGATTGAGCCGTTCTCCGACTTTAGCCAGAGACATTTCGGTGCCGTCTTCCAAACCGAAGCGCAGAATTATTACATCTCGCTGCTGGGGGGTAAGTTCTGATATCAAAGTATCGAGGTCTTGCCGCAGCAATTCCGAGGTAATGTAGTTGTCTGGAGATGCAGTTTCGTCTTCTAAGAGTTCTTGCAGTTCGGTATCTTGGTTATCTCCTACCCGCAAGTCCAAAGAAACTGGATGTCTTGCCATCAGCAGGTATTCCCGAATTTGGGAAGGGTGCAGTTCGAGGGCGGTGGCAATTTCCGCTGGGGAGGGAGACCGGCCCAACTGCTGGGTGAGTTCCCGCTGCACTTTTTTGATTTTGTTGAGTTTTTCGGTGATGTGAATTGGCAATCGAATGGTGCGGGCGTGTTGGGCGATCGCGCGGGTAATTGCTTGCCGAATCCACCAGTAGGCGTATGTGGAAAATTTGTATCCCCGCATCGGGTCAAATTTTTCGACTCCTCGTTCTAAACCGAGAGTACCTTCTTGAATTAAATCCAAGAATTCCATATTGCGTTTCTGGTATTTTTTGGCGATCGCCACTACTAGCCGCAAATTCGCTTCAATCATCTTTTGCTTGGCGCGTCGCCCTAACTGCAATATCCGGTTCAGTTCAGGTTCGGTCAACTCCATTTCGGCAGCCCACTCTTGATTCGTCAGATCCCGCTGCCATTCTTTAGCAAGTGCTTGTTTTGCTTCGATTAATTTCATCATTTGCTGCACTTGCTTCCCGAAAACAATTTCTTCTTCTCGGGTTAGCAGGGGTACGCGACCGATCTCGTGCAGATAGGCACGAACCGTATCCGTTGAGGAGTATGGCCGGCTGCCCATGCGATCGGCTTTCACTGTTTTGTTTTTGGGGGTGGTGGTGGACATGGGTGAGTTTTGCACTCCTTGTAACAACAGATAAAAAGTTGGTGATACTCTGTCCCACTTTTGCAAGTGGGATAAAGACTGCGACAAGGGGGATGTTTCCCCTCCTGTTTATCGGTGACGATCGGTAGAAGCTTGTTGTTTGGGATTACTTGTGTGCTTGATTTCCCAGTAATCCCGATCGATTTTGGATAACTCGCTAGCTTTAACGGCTAGTTCAAGGCGAAGTGAAGTAAGACTTTACTTTTTTCAATATTATTCCAATTTTTGAGGATCGTAAAGGGTAAAAACCTCTGTCTTAAGGTCAAGATTCTACATTTTTCCTTAAGCTTTTAAATTCCCTGCTCATTTTAACCCTCACTCAACTTCACAATACTCATGCAAACAGACTCATGCAATTCCAGGGCTTTGTTTTCCTCTCTGTTCCATCATGACTTGAAATTTTCTCGCTGCCTAGGTGCTGCGATGCGAGATAACCGAACTCGATCGCCGTATTCGCTGCCACTTACTCTTTAAAATATTTTAAATATTTATTGACATTTTTCTGGGAATATGCTACACAAATTCGGCTGCGAGGAAGTAAAGGTGTATCAAAGCTGGCTGTTGGGGTGTTTGAGTTGAATTGTGCCGCGAGGCTCAACCATATTTCAGCTTAGGCAAATTTTGTGAAGTTAGGGATGAGGGGTGAGGGGGTGAAAGGGGAAAGCTTCTGACTCAAAAGACCTCTTGCAAAAATAACTAGGACGGGCAAGATTCCCATCCCACAAGAATTATTTTTTATTGTGGGATGGGCATCTT
>NZ_JANMZH010000002.1:0-1653 GCF_031383065.1 Microcoleus sp. OTE_8_concoct_300
TTAAACTTAGAATTAGTTTTTAGAAAGTTTTATCTAAGCCTATTTTTTCCGAAGGCGATAAGTAATCCTGCCTTTGGTCAAGTCGTAGGGAGTCAATTCGACTTTGACGCGATCGCCAGGCAGAATTTTGATGTAGTTGCGGCGGATCTTGCCGGAAATGTGAGCCAGCACGTTAAACCCATTATCTAGGTCAACGCGAAACATCGCATTGGGCAGGGATTCCGTCACAGTCCCTTCCATTTCAATTAAATCTTGCTTAGACAATTTGGTATTTACCTCAACTCTACATTTGATTAACTAGGAGTGTCCCGTCGTTGACCTCACAACCTATTTACTGGTAGGAGTCAAACGGAAGGGCAATAATTAGGGCGACTCGATCGACTTTAATACTCAACCAACCGCTTGTTTTAGCTTTACTTGAGTAAAGTTGTGGCAATTAGTATCGAGTTCAATCCGGTCTCTAGCAACCCTCACAAAACCTGATAGCACAAAAAGCTCCTAGTTAACATATCTTAGCAAAAGCTTGTGAGTAACAAGCTGTATTGAGAGGGTTCAAGAGTCGATCGAGAGAGATTGTTGCAGTTCTGCGGTGACTAATTCCATCGGTCTATCGCCATCAATCGCAACTAACTGTTCCCGGTTTCTGTAAAACTCAATCAAAGGTTCAGTTTGCTCGCGATAAACTTGCAACCGACGGCGGATTGTCTCCTCATTGTCATCCTGGCGACCTCGCGACAACAGGCGAGCCACCAAAACATTGTCAGGAACGTCCAAATTGACAGCTCTGAGAGCGCAGTCCTTTCCAGACGTACTTCCTTCAACATCACAGAGCAGTTTGTCAAAAAAAGCTGCCTGCGCGACTGTGCGGGGAAAGCCGTCGAGAATCCAGCCAGCACGAGCATCTGGCTGATTCATACGTTCTTGCACGATATCCATCAATAACTCGTCAGGAACCAACTCTCCCCCATCCATGTAGGATTGTGCCTTTTGACCCAAGTCAGTTTTGGCAACTACGCAGGCGCGTAGGATGTCACCTGTAGAAATGTGGGGTATTTTCCAGAGAGCTGCTAAGAGCTGAGCCTGAGTTCCCTTTCCTGCCCCTGGAGGCCCCATAAAAATCAATTGCATTGCGATTACTTCACCATTCCTTCATATCGCTGGGAGATGACGTAAGTTTGAATTTGCTTAGCAGTTTCGATCGCGACGCCTACTAGAATCAGTAGGGAAGTTGCGCCAAAACCTCTAAAAGTTTGCACCCCGATCGCGCTTTCTACAGCAGTTGGTACAATGGCCACCAGACCGAGAAATATCGCTCCCAAGAAAGTCAAACGGTTCAAAACCTTCTCCACATAATCGCTGGTTTTCTGACCAGGACGAATTCCAGGAATGCTGGCGCCCATTTTCTTCAAGTTCTGAGACATATCTACGGGGTTGACAATCAACGAAGCGTAGAAATAGCTGAAAAACAGAATCAAAGTCAGATAAAACAGCGCGTAAGCCCAAGGCGCCGGTCCGTTCGGACTCAAAACATTAGCAACTTGAACCAAAAACGGGTTATTGAGAGACTGAGCGAGGAAAGAAGGCACAATCAAAACCGAAGATGCAAAAATAATCGGCATCACTCCGCCTTGATTCAAGCGCAGGGGCAGATAG
>NZ_JANMZH010000003.1:0-1663 GCF_031383065.1 Microcoleus sp. OTE_8_concoct_300
TTAAACTTAGAATTAGTTTTTAGAAAGTTTTATCTAAGCCTATTTTTTCCGAAGGCGATAAGTAATCCTGCCTTTGGTCAAGTCGTAGGGAGTCAATTCGACTTTGACGCGATCGCCAGGCAGAATTTTGATGTAGTTGCGACGGATCTTTCCGGAAATGTGAGCCAGCACGTTAAACCCATTATCTAGGTCAACGCGAAACATCGCATTGGGAAGGGATTCCGTCACTGTCCCTTCCATTTCAATCAAATCTTGCTTAGACAATTTGGTATTTACCTCAACTCTACATTTGATTAACTAGGAGTATCCCGCGGCTGGGCCTCAAAACCTATTTACTGGTAGGGGTCAAACGGAAGGGCAAGAATTCGGGCGACTCGATCGACTTCTTGACTCAACCAACCCCTCGTTTTAGCTTTACTTGAGTAAAGTTGTGGCAATTAGTATCGAGTTCAATCCGGTCTCTAGCAACCCTCACAAAACCTGATAGCACAAAAAGCGCCTAGTTAACATATCTTAGCAAAAGCTTGTGAGCAACAAGCTGTATTGAGAGGGTTCAAGAGTGGTTCGAGAGAGATTGTTGCAGTTCTGCGGTGACTAATTCCATCGATCGATCGCCATCAACCGCAACTAACTGTTGGCGGCCGCGGTAAAAATCAATCAAAGGCTCAGTTTGCTCGCGATAAACTTGCAACCGGCGGCGGATCGTCTCCTCATTGTCATCCTCCCGGCCCCGCGACAGCAGGCGAGACACCAAAATGTCGTCAGGCACGTCGAGATTAACAGCTTTGATACCAAATTTCGGGTTCGGTGTACTCCCCTCGGCACCGCTGAGCTCGTGCAGCAGTTTGTCTAAAAAAGTTGCCTGGGCGACCGTGCGGGGAAAGCCGTCTAGAATCCAGCCAGCATTAGCGTCCGGTTCATTCAAGCGTTCCTGCACGATATCCATCAGCAATTGGTCCGGAACCAACTCACCCCTGTCCATGTAGGCTTGCGCCTTTAGCCCCAAGGCAGTTTTCGCCACCACGCAGGCGCGCAGGATTTCGCCCGTAGAAATGTGGGGTATTTTCCAGAGAGCGGCTAATATCTGAGCCTGAGTTCCCTTTCCTGCCCCTGGAGGTCCCATGAAAATAAATTGCATTGCGATTACTTAACCATTCCTTCATATCTCTGGGAGATGACGTAAGTTTGAATTTGCTTAGCAGTTTCGATCGCCACGCCCACCAGAATCAGCAGGGAAGTTGCGCCAAAACCTCTAAAAGTTTGCACGCCGATCGCACTTTCTACAGCAGTTGGTACAATAGCCACCAGACCGAGAAATATCGCTCCCAAGAAAGTCAAACGGTTCAAAACCTTCTCAATATAATCGCTTGTTTTCTGACCCGGACGAATTCCAGGAATGCTGGCGCCCATTTTCTTCAAGTTCTGAGACATATCTACGGGGTTCACAATCAACGAAGCGTAGAAATAGCTGAAAAACAGAATCAAAGTCAGATAAAACAGCGCGTAAGCCCAAGGCGCCGGCCCGTTCGGACTCAAAACATTAGCAACTTGAACCAAAAACGGGTTATTGAGAGACTGAGCGAGGAAAGAAGGCACAATCAAAACCGAAGATGCAAAAATAATCGGCATCACTCCGCCTTGATTCAAGCGCAGGGGCAGATAG
>NZ_JANMZH010000167.1:0-2610 GCF_031383065.1 Microcoleus sp. OTE_8_concoct_300
GCCCGGATTAAAGGGTTTGCCAAAAGCGAACTTCTGAGGACTAAAACTGACTCCGTAGATGCGGCACTGATTGCTCGTTTTTGTGCGGCGATGAAACCGGCTCTGTGGACACCAACCGCGCCTGAAGTCAAAGAATTACAACCCACATTCCGCACCCCCAAGGGGCAGCGTACGCGGATTGAGGAAGTAAAAGTGAATCATCGGAGATAATAATGAGTAAAAACACCCAAAAATTTGTGCAACTATCGCATCATCCAGTTAGGAATCCCTAAAAATTGACGTGAGGGCATGAATTAAATCTTCTTAACCCATAAAACGTCAAAAATCAGACCATTAACAACTATTAATTCCCAGCATATATCGCCCGCATTATGACAATTGTACATCATTGCTGAATCAACAATTATTTAAATGTAAGTTAGTTTTATCAATCAATATTCAACTTCATTTCACAACAAGAAATAATAAGACCGACAGGTGACTGGAAACAAATTTAATATAGCCAACCGTTCAGATGTCAAATTAGAAACTTGCTGAATTCCTTGAACACAAACGGCATGAATCGATTGAAAACTTTGGAATATCCAGCGCAAAGTAGGTCGATTAGTTCCTTTGCCCAATTGATTTTTTACGGTTTTATTAGTGAGTTGCAAGTTTTGCCGGAGTAACCTTTGACCTAAAGTATAAACCAACAAACACAAACCCATTATCAAAGTTAAAGCCTCGATTCTTTCCGGCGACTTGAGGAATACGCTATCCGTAAAAAATAGGGGGTCTTTCAGGAATCCAAAGCCTCTCTCTGCCGACTGCTGTTCCTTATATTTTACAATCATTTCATCAGGACTTAATTGCTCTGCATCCAGCACATTAGTAGCTAAGATAAATCTGCCACTAGCTTTGGTTATTCGGGCTACCACATTAGCATCTAGTTCTAGTTTTGCTTGAACTTTAAATATCAATATAGAGCTAGATTTTTCGTGAGAAGTAGTCAAATTAGTAGCTGATTTTGCTGTCACTTCTCTGCTGGTAATTTGGGTTAAATTATGATATTTTAGTTGTTGGGATAAACGATTAGCTGCTGAATAGGCATCCGCTGAACAAGCGAATTCAATATTTGATAACTCTCGCAATTTCTTCTGGGATTCAACTTCAGCTTTTTTCAGGTTTTTTGATAATTTGCGTTGGTCAGCATCACGACGCAAACTGCTCTCTACTACTAACCATCTTTGTGTAACTCCACCATAATTACTTTTGTGTTCTGACCAACTATATCCGCTCACAGAAGAGCCGTGAAATTCTGATTCATTTAGTTGAGATACCAGTTGCTGCGCTTGTTTCAGGCTTAATGGTACACGAGTTAACCATCTTAAATTGGTTAACATTTCTAAGTTGGGAGCGGTATATAATGCACTGTCAGCTACCATTAAACTGTCGAGATTTAATTGTTTTTTAAAGTCTTGACAAATTGAGGCGAATATGGAATTATCTGATTCGTTCCCTGAAGCTACTCGCAAAAATAGTGGTACATCTCCATCTCCACTACAAATTAGGTCTAAAATGAATTGTTTTAAGTCGGGACGATGGTCACGAGAGTAGCCATAGGTAATCTGAATTGGTGTTGGGGATGTTTGATGGTTGATTGATGAGTTATCTAACTGATTGCTATCTATTTCTGTGTTAGAAAAAGATACTGATGGCAATTTTTGTTCATATTTGCCATGTAGATGAAATGAACTTGAGTCGAGGTGAGATGTGTCGGTATTTATCTCGAATTTTTGAGCTGCATCCAAGGCAATGGCTGTGAATATTTCCGTAATTCCTACCAAATATAATTTATCTAATACTCTTCCTAAACGGTCATCATTGAGATGTGATGATTGAATTCCTGAGCCAAGTAAATGTTCTATTGCTTTCCCTTCAAAAAATTTAGAAAATAAGTATAATGGGGCAGAAACCATCCCTAATCCATTGATGAGCATGGCTTTAACTACCAGACCGGGACTGACTATTTCACCTGGTTGTTCGCCTACTAATTCATTGATTTTTGGGACAATTCCTATTTCATCAATTAGACCGGCTATCAAGCCCAGATGATCTAGGTTTTCTACTTTCATCTGGGATGCTTTCTGCATATGCTGCTGAATCCTGATTTGAGCGTTCATCTATCTCGCCAGTTTACACTATTTTTGGTGATGATTGGTTACAGAAGAGCGAGCGCAATTAAGGCATTTTCGCGGCTGCGATTGGGTCACGGATACGTCATCAACTTGGTCTTTTGCCGATCGCAATTTTAACTGGTATCAGATTTAACTCATGCCCTCACTTCTGTTGTCAGGAATTTTTAACGTTCGCGAGCGCTCGCGCGGCCGCAATTATTGAGTATTTTTACTCACGCTTTGTCTCGGATGATTCACTTTTACCAAGAAGAATGGGTTTAAAGCCTCCTCCTTCTAGGGGGAAATAAAACAAATTATTCACTGTTTCAATCCTCTTCCTTCTAGGTAGAGGTCGATCTCAAACTGTCAACTGTCAACTGTCAACTGTCAACTGTTGAACCCCTCAATCCGCGTACGCTGCCCCTTGGGGGTGCGGAATGTGGGTTCAAACACC